>CAMBUC010000048.1 GCA_945871045.1 uncultured bacterium | reverse complement strand
TCGGGTCGGATTGTTAAAGATCCGCGTATTTCGTCCGTTCCCCGCAGAGGAGATCGCAGAAGCATTAAAGGATTGCCGTGCGATTGCGATCATGGATCGTTCAGAAGGCTATAATGCAGTCGGAGGGCCCTTAGGCGCAGAGGTGACGGCGGCGCTTTATCATGCAAAGTCACAGGCAGAAGTCGTAAATGTGATGTACGGTTTATCCGGACGCGATGTGCGGGTGGAAGATCTGGAACAGTTATTCGATAACCTTGTAAAGATCGGTGATGGCGAAAAAGTATATGATGAAATGTGTCCTTATCTTGGACTCAGAGAGTAGGTGATCGGATGGAACAGAAAACATTTAATTATAAAGAAATACAGGAACGCCCCGACCGTTTGGCTCCGGGCCATCGTATGTGTGCCGGCTGTGGCGGAACCATCGCAGTTCGAAATGTGTTAAAAGCATTGCACCCCGGAGATAAGGCTGTGATCGGAAACGCAACCGGATGTCTGGAAGTGTCTACATACATGTATCCCTATACCGCGTATGAAGACAGTTATATCCACAATGCATTTGAAAATGCAGGAGCCACACTTTCCGGTGTGGAAACAGCATACCATGCTTTGAAAAAACGTGGAAAGATCAAAGATAATTATAAATTCATCACATTTGGCGGTGATGGCGGAACCTATGATATCGGTTTACAGTCCCTTTCCGGTGCGATGGAGCGCGGACACGATCTGGTGTATGTCTGCTACGATAACGGTGCCTACATGAACACTGGTATTCAGAGAAGTTCGGCAACGCCGAAGTATGCAGACACTACAACCACACCAAGTGGTGTAAAATCCGATGGAAAGCCTCAGGGAAGAAAAGATCTGGCTGCAATCATCGCAGCCCATAACATTCCTTATGTGGCGCAGACTACTTTTATCGGAAATATGAAAGACCTTTACATCAAATCCGAGAAGGCGATCTATACGCCGGGAGCAGCATTTTTAAATATCATGGCTCCTTGTCCCCGTGGATGGAAATATGATGCGCCGGATATCATTGAGATCTGCAAACTGGGTGTTGAGACCTGCTACTGGCCTTTATTCGAGGTGGTAGAAGGTAAGTGGATCTTAAACTATGAGCCGAAAAAGAAACTTCCGCTGGAGGACTTCCTGAAAAAACAGGGACGCTTCAAACATCTGTTCAAACCCGGCAATGAGCACCTGATCGAGGCCTTTCAGGCAGAGACAGACCGCCGTTGGGAAGAATTATTGACACGTTGTAATGCATAGGGGGTAATTGATATGAAAACAATCGCAACAACAAAAGCACCCGAGGCTATCGGACCTTACTCGCAGGGAAAAGTAGTTGGAAATCTTGTACTTTTTTCCGGACAGATCGCTTTGGATCCGGCAACCGGAGAAGTAAAAGGGACAACGATTGAGGAACAGACCAACTGTATTTGTGAAAACATCGGCGAACTGTTAAAGGAAGTGGGATGTACCTTTGATTCTGTAGTAAAGACCACCTGTTTTCTTGCGGAGATGAGCGATTTTGCTGCATTTAACGGTGTATACGGCGAGTATTTTACCAGCAAGCCGGCACGTTCTTGTGTTGCAGTGAAAGCATTGCCGAAAAATGTATTGGCGGAGATCGAAGTGATCGCCGAGTTGGCATAAGAAATTTGAAAAATAGAAAATACCGGTATTCAGAGACTTCAAAAGGAATCTTTGAATACCGGTATTTTTAGTTTGTCATCTGTTTTACCTGAATCTGATTACGACCGTGTTCCTTGCAGTAGTAGAGCAAGGTATCCGCTGCTTTCAGCATCTCATCCTCGGAGCGGCTCGGATCGGCCTGTACGAGTCCCATGCTCATGGTGACGCGGATCGTATGTGCCTGATAAGTGATCGTGGCTTCAGATATCCGGGTATGAATTTTTTGTAAGATCTTGTGGGCATCAGCAAGTTCACAGTTCTCAAAAAGCAATAGAAATTCTTCTCCGCCCCAGCGCGCGACCGTCAATTGTTTGCCGGTCATGTGTTGCTTTAATATGTGGGCCACGGCTTTTAGGACGACATCACCTGCCTCGTGGCCGTAGGTATCATTGATTCTTTTGAAATGGTCGATATCGCAAATGCCTACACAGTAAACAGTGCCATGCAGGGCGGCACGTTTTGCAGCCCGGTGTAGTTTCAGATCGCCGACACGTCGATTAAAAAGACCTGTCAGCGCGTCGCATTCCACTAATAAACGGAGGGAACGCTGCATGCTTTGACCGCTTTTTGCGAGATCACCCAGTTCATCCTCCAAAGCAAGTACCTGAGGGGAAAGGGAAACATCGAATTTTCCGCCGGAAATGGCGTGCATAAATTTCTGGATCTGCTGTAAATAGGAGACAATCTTTTGCGAGTAATGGATACTGATCAGCCCCACCAGTATCGTTGCCACAAGACAGAGCAGGATCACCGGAATCACCGAACGAAGGACAAGCGCCTGTACATCTGAAGCAAGACGGTAGATCGCATACATGCCAAAGGGTTCGCTGTCATCTTTTCCCGGAATGGGCAGAAAATACGCAAAATAACGTTCATCGTTTAATAAAACATCAGAATAAAACTGTTCCTCGCCGGTCTGCAGTACACCGGAAACAACAACGGGGGATGCTTTTGTCAGTGTCAAGGGATCTCCGTTTGTATCCTTTAGAGTCGTAACCACACATAGATCCCTGCGGAAGATACTTACTTCTACCCCGTAAGAACGGTGGATACTATCAATGATCTGACTGGCATTGGTGATATCCACGCTGCCTTTGTATAGATTATAGTTGGACGCATCAAGTACCTCCAGATTAAATTCGCCGGGATACATGCGGTCATAGATATCAGCGATCATTTCACACTGGTCCGCCATACCTGTCTTGACTTCATCAAGCATCGCTTTGGTGAAGGAATAGGTGCAGACAAATCCGATCAAAATAGCAAGGAACACAAGGGGAAGAACAGTCAGAATCAGTATTTTGCCGCGTAAACTATGTTTGAAAGTCAGTGTTTCGTCTTTGTTCATAAGAGATCTCCTATCGCTTTTGTTATCAGTATAGCATAGAGCGACAATTTTTTTAATATGCGAAAAAATGATCTGAGAGAAATAATGATTGCCAAATGCTGGAAAGTTAGTTATTATGAGAAACGTGTGGCATCATTTGCTGCAAAAAACAAATAGAAAGATGAGTGAAAAATATGTGGGAATCAATCAATGAGTTTCTGTCAAAAGTGGATGACTTTGTCTGGGGTACGCCCCTGATGATCCTGATCATCGTAGGTGGAATCCTTTTGACGGTGCGTCTGGGACTGTTGCAGATCCGTAAACTGCCTTTGGCCTTAAAATGGATGGTCAAGAATGAGGAAGCAGGAGAAGGGGAAGTAACATCTTTCGGTGCGCTTTGTACCGCTCTTTCCGCAACCATTGGAACCGGAAATATCGTAGGTGTTGCAACTGCCATCGGAGCCGGTGGCCCCGGTGCATTGTTTTGGATGGTCATTACCGCGTTTTTCGGAATGGCAACAAAGTATGCAGAAGGTTTGCTGGCAGTAAAGTATCGTGTTGTTGATGAAACGAACCATGCGCTGGGCGGACCGTTCTACTATATTGAAAAAGGTATGGGGAAGAACTGGATCTGGCTTGCAAAGATATTTGCATTTTTTGGAATCTGTGTCGGTTTATTTGGTATCGGAACATTTTCGCAGGTGAATGGTATCTCCTCTGCAGTAAAGGGATTTTTTGATCCCAACGATGCATGGATGGTAACGGTGCCCGGTATCGGTACATACTCATGGACGGTTGTGATCGCTTCGTTGATCCTCAGCGTTTGTGTAGCCCTCGTTTTGATCGGCGGAATCAAACGGATCTCGAATGTATCCCAGGTGGTGGTTCCGTTCATGGCTGTTCTGTATATTGTACTTAGTACCGTACTTTTGATCTGCAATATAAAAGAAATCCCGGCTGCCCTTGTAACCATCGTAATCGGAGCCTTTAATCCGAGAGCAGTTACAGGTGGTGTGGTTGGCTCTGTGATTGTAGCCATGCAGAAAGGTGTTGCCAGAGGTATTTTCTCAAATGAGTCAGGACTTGGTTCCGCACCCATCGCGGCAGCAGCTGCAAAGACAAAGGAGCCTGTTCGTCAGGGTCTTGTATCTATGACAGGAACATTTATCGATACGATCATTATCTGTACAATGACAGGACTTTCCATTGTATTGACCGGCGCCTGGCAGCAGGAAGGCTTGGAGGGTGTGCAGGTCACTACCTATGCATTCCAAACAGGATTGCCGCTTCCGGCGCAGCTGGTATCGTTTTTATTGATGCTTTGCCTGGTATTTTTTGCATTTACCACGATTCTCGGTTGGGACTACTATTCAGAGCGCTGCTTAGAGTACTTATCCGGGAAAAATAAAAAGGCGATCCTCATTTACCGTTGGTTATACATTTTAGCTGTATTTATCGGTCCGTATATGACAGTAAAGGCTGTATGGACGATTGCGGATATTTTTAACGGATTGATGGCAATCCCGAACATGATCGCGATTTTTGCTTTAAGCGGAGTCGTTGTAAAGGAAACAAGGGAGTTCTTCAAACGTCAGGAAGACAACAAAATGTTGATGTAAGATCGAACAAAATAGAAAATGGTGTCGTGAGTTTGTGTGGAGGATGCTTCATGCAAACTCATGGCACCTTTTTGTCGTATCGGTAGCAGCATCTCCTATAGATGATGGAACAAATTGTAAAAAAAGATAGAAAAAGCCGTTTTTTAATTGTATAATAAAATATTAGATTATAATAGACAGTGAATCGAAGTTGTACCGAAAACATGGACAGAAAGGTTAGGGCGCATGAGTATTTATAAACGATCTGCCAAACAGTGGAAAAATAAAATGACAGCAGCAATGCTCTGCTTGTTGTTCCTCTTGGGGACATGCTATCCAATGACCGTCCGGGCGGCTGAAACGGAACAAAAGACCGTCCGGGTAGGATTTTATGCGTGCCCATTTAATATGAAGGACGAAAATGGACATATGAGTGGATATGCGTATGATTATCAGCAGGATCTGGCAGCATATACCGGATGGAAGTATGACTATGTGGAAGGCTCCTGGCCCGAACTTTTGCAAATGCTTAAAAATGGAGAAATTGACCTGTTGAGTGATGTATCCATTACCCCGGAGAGAGAAACAGAAATGCTGTTTTCTTCTTATTCTATGGGTACAGAGAGTTACTATCTGTATGTCAGCAATCGGGATAACGGCATTGATCAAAATGATTATTCCACGCTTGAGGGAAAGCGGATCGGTGTGAATGCGGGAAGCATACAAGATGACTTGTTCCATGAATGGGCGAAAGAACATGCACTTGATGTAGAAACGATTCCCTGTAATGGGGATTATGCCATGCTGGAAATGCTGGAGAATGACAAACTGGATGCAGTGATCGCCGTAGATTCCTATGCATATGATCATACGGTTCCCATGATCCGGATAGGAAGTTCTGATTTTTATTTTGCGGTCAATTCGGACCGACCGGATCTGAAGGCTGAACTGGATGAAGCGATGCAGTTGTTGTTGAGTACAAACCGTTATTACAATGAAGAGTTATTAAAAAAATATCTCAATGCAAATGCCAGTAAAAGTCTTCCATCGGAGGATTCCACATGGCTTCAGGAGCATGGAACGATCAGAGTCGGTTATCTGGATGATTATCTGGCTTTTTGTGACAAAGATGATGCCAGCGGAGAACTGGTGGGTGCATTGCGTGAATTTCTTAATATTGCAGAGAACTGCCTGTATCATACAAGATTGGAATTTGAACCGATTGTATTCTCCGACGCAACTGAAATGAGAAGTGCCCTCCAAAGAGGAGAAGTGGACTGTATTTTTCCGGTTTATTTTGATCGTTATTCTGCGGAGCAGTCTCAGATGTATGTGACCAAAAGCGTTGCCGGAACCAGTATGATCGCATTGGTGAACGGCGGTGGTTTTCACGAGAATGTTGAAAATGTTGTTGCAATTTATGAAAACAGTATCGAAACAAAATTGTTTATACAAAATAATTATCCGTCATGGACAGTGCTGGATGCGGGTTCTGAAGAGGAATGTATCCGAATGGTTCGTCGGGGAGATGCGGACTGTGCGGTGTTCAGCGCAAACCGCGTGGACCATATCATCCCAACCAGCCGGTACGATGGACTGACCTGCGTTACGTTGTCAAGTAATGCATCGGTGTCCTTTGCTGTACAGAGAAAGAATGTGCATCTTTTACATATCTTGAATCAGGTAATCAATGCAGTTCCGGATTCTGTCATCAACGAAACGAGTACCTATTATGCCACAACCACGGGAAAAACAACATTTGAGGATTTCATAAAAGATAATGCCCTTGCGGTGATCGCAGTGATCTTTGCGGTGGCTGCTGTGTTTGTGCTGATCAGTTTGATCTATGTAAAGAAGATCCGGGAAGCCTCAAAAGAAGTCCGGGAAGCGCTGATTTTAGCGGAGCATGCCAATCAGGCGAAAACGAACTTCCTGAATAATATGTCCCATGATATCAGAACGCCGATGAATGCAATTATCGGATTTACATCTTTGGCTGCGACACATTTGGACGATAAGAAATTACTTGAGGATTATCTCACAAAAATCATGACTTCCAGCAATCATCTGCTTTCGCTCATCAATGATGTTCTGGATATGAGCAGAATTGAAAGCGGAAGGATCAAGATCGAGGAGCAGGAGTGCCATCTTTCCACGGTGATGCACGATTTGAGAAATATTTTGCAGGCGGATGTGAACGCGAAGCGGTTGAATTTTCTGATCGATACGGTGGAGGTGATGAATGAGGATATCGTTTGTGATAAACTGCGGTTGAATCAGGTGCTCTTAAACTGCATGAGTAATGCCATCAAGTTTACATTGCCCGGGGGCACCGTCGGCATCCGGATCATTCAAAAGGGTGCGGTGGATTCCGAAGGCTTTGTCCGGTATGAGTTCGTAGTCAGTGACACCGGCATTGGTATGAATGAAGAATTTGCAAAGCATATCTTTGAACCATTTACCCGTGAGGAATCCAGTACGGTCAGCGGAATCCCGGGAACCGGACTGGGAATGGCAATTACAAAGAATATTGTGGATATGATGGGCGGAAATATTTCTGTCAAAAGTAAAAAAGGAGCGGGAACAGAGTTTACCATCTCTTTCCGGTTCCGGGTGGGAGAACACTCTCACAAGGTTACGACGATCAAGAATCTGGAAGGGCTGCGGGCGTTGGTTGCGGATGACAACATGGATACCTGCGCCAGTGTGACACGGATGCTGGAAGTGATCGGTATGAATCCCGAGTGGACCATGTCCGGCAAAGAAGCCGTTTATAAGGCCAAATTTGCCTACGAAGGAGGGAAACCCTATAAAGCATTTATTATCGACTGGCTGATGCCGGATATGAATGGCGTAGAGGTGGTTCGTCGGATTCGATCGGTGATCGGAGAGGATACACCCATTATCATTCTCACGGCTTATGACTGGTCGGAAATTGAGGAGGAAGCTCGCAAGGCCGGTGTGACAGCGTTTTGTGCGAAACCGCTGTTTTTGTCGGATCTATATGAAATCTTGAATGCTTCTGTGGATGCGGAACCGAAACGGCCCAGTGAGAAAAAGGAACATGTACATCGCAAAGGCAGCAGGATCCTTCTTGTGGAGGATAATGATCTGAACCGGGAAATTGCGGTAGCGATCCTGTCCGAAATGGACGTTTTGGTGGAGGAGGCAGAAAACGGCAGCGTTGCCGTCGAAATGGTTCGTTCTGCTCCTGTTGGATATTATCAGATGGTGCTGATGGATATCCAGATGCCGGTTATGGATGGTTATGAGGCGACCCGTTTGATCCGGGCTTTGGACAGACCGGATATCAGCACCCTTCCGATTATTGCGGTGAGTGCGAATGCCTTTGAAGAGGACAAGATGAAATCGAAAGCCGCAGGAATGGATGAGCATATTGCGAAACCATTCAATCAGGAAAAACTGGAAAATGTGATAGATAAGTATTTGACAGATAGCGGTCGGTATAAGGAATAAAAAACAAAGGAAGAAAAAGGAGAGCGAATGGTGGATCAAACTCGTGATATGGAAACAGCAATCAATGAAAACAATTGCATAAGTCTTCAATCGTTTTGCGATATGACGCAGTTATACACCATTTTGGATAACTGGTCCAAAAGCAGCGGAATGGCTACAGTGATCGTAGACACGGAGGGAAATCAGGTGTCGGAGGATTTCGGGATCACGGAGTTTTGCGAGATGATCCAGTCCTGTGAAGGCGGTAAGGCTTGTTGTATGGCAACATGGAAGTCTGATCTGGAAGGTATTTACGAGTGTCCCTTCGGTTTTTGGGATTTTTCCATTCCGATTGTTTTGCCGGACGGCCAGGTGCTTGGAAAAGTGTTGGCCGGACAGGCACTGCCGGTGCAACAGAAAGATGAAGAAATACTGCAAAAAACAGCATCACTGGAACTTGATGAAAAAACCGTTTTGGAGGTCCTTTCCCGTGTTCGCAGGAAAACGGAAAAGGAAATGCAGGGAGCCTATGAACTGCTAAAAGAAACCTTGCATTTTTTGTTCAGAACAGTTATTACATCTGGAAAACGAAAAATGAACTGAAAAAAGGTCCTGCAAAAAAAGACAGAGTCTTGTCTCAGATTACCCGGATCATGTACAGTTATAACCTGACGGTAGATTTGGTAACGGATAGTTATACGCTGATCACAGGAACGGGTATGGAGCGAACCGTTGAAGAATATAAAAAACACAGCCATCAGAGAGAACTGAAAAATTTTCAGGAAACTATCATTCATCCGGCGTATGTGAATCGATTTCAACAGTTGCTGGACTTTGAATTGGCGAAAAAGAATCCTTTTGAAAACGGATTCAGAGGGTCGCTTGATTATCCGGTTCTCTATCCGGGAGATGCCGAATATGAGTGGCATGAGATCAATGTGTTTATTGACACCGAGGAGGATGGCACCAGAGTAGCCAATATTCTGGGACGTGATATCACGGAAGCCCACAATGCGCAGGAGAGAAATGAGAAGGAACTTCGTGCGGCGGCTACGAAAAATCAGATTTTGTCTGAACTAACGAAAATGCTGTACAGTTATAACCTTACCGTGAATCTGGATACATGGAATTATTCCCTCATTACCGGTACAGGAATGGAAAACGTGCTGGAGTTGATGCAGCATAATGATGATTATGTGCTGATCCATGCAAGACTTCTGCAAGTAATAGCACCGGAAGATAAGGAGAAGTTTGAAGGACTTGTGGGAATTCAGGCGTTGAAGGAAAAAAGAAATGCCACCGGTTTTGTGGGCACGGTTTCCTGTCGTGTGCCCGCGGATGCCTCCGATGAATGGCACGAAATCAATCTCTTTATGGGAACCAATGAGGACGGTGTGCCGGTAGCAAATATCCTTGGGCGCGACATTACAGAAGCACATGAACAGCAGGAGGCAAAAGAGCGTGAACTTCGCGCTTCCGCTGCTAAGGATCAGATCCTTTCCGATATCACAAAGACGCTGTACAGTTATAATGCAACGGTAAATCTGAATACGGGAAAATACAGCCTGATCATCGGTACCGGTATGGATGAGATTATCCGGCATTTTTCCCAGACAGATGATTACGCAAGAGCGTGTGGATACCTGCTGGAAAAGGCGCTTCCCGAATATACAGAGGAAATGAACCATCGTTTTTCTTTGCAGGCGCTGCGTGAACAACAGAATCTGCGGGGGCACATCGGGCAGATTGAATATGCCGCTGTAACGAAAGACGGAATCGGTTGGTATGAGGTCAACGCTTTTATGGGTGTCGATGAGGAAGGTACGCCCATTGCCAATATACTGGGAAGGGATATTACCGAAACTCACGAAGCACAGGAGCGACGTGAGAATGAATTAAAGGCAGTTGCTGCAAAGGATCAGATTCTTTCCGATATCACCAGGACTTTGTACAGTTATAATATTACACTGAATTTGGAAAGCGGGAAATACAGTCTGATCGTAGGTACAGGAATGAAAGATTTCGTCAAGATCTTTGAATCCACGGATGATTATGAGGTAGCATACCAACAGAAGATCCGGTATGTAACGGAGGATTGTATCGAATCATTTGATCATTTCAGCAGTCTGGCATCACTTCGAAACAGACAAGGTGAAAACGGCTACATTGGCAATCGCGAATACTCCGTAAAAACGGATAAAGGTATTGAATGGCATGAAATCAATATTTTTCTGGGAACAGATGAAAACGGTGCGCCTATCGCAAATATTCTTGGCCGCGATATTACAGAAGCCCATGAACAGCAGGAAATCAAAGAGCGTGAACTTCGTGCCTCCGCGGCAAGAGATCAATTGCTTTCCGGTGTCACCAAAATGCTCTATAGTTATAACATGACCGTGAATGTAAATACCGGAACATACACGCTGATCACAGGTACCGGACTGGACGATACGGTTGCCAGAATGAAGGCCACAGACAACTACGATGATATTTATCAAAGCTTTCTAAAGGCGCTGGATCCGTCATATCTGCAAAGAGGACAAGAACTGATTT
>CAMBUC010000047.1 GCA_945871045.1 uncultured bacterium | reverse complement strand
TGTTTGATGCAGTATTATCAGAAATCTATCCATAAAAAGGACAAACGCACAGATTATAACAGGCAAGGTTGAAAAAACAAGTGGTTCATTGTATAATGAGCGCAAGCGAGTAAGCGTGTTTGCATGATTTATGAGCGCAGGTAATTCAACATACAAGTAACATAGGAGGAGTCAATCATGATTAATTGGAACAATTTAGACACCATTCAGGCATATCAGGAGCTTTCGGGCATAACCCCTGTGAAACTCGCAGAAGTGATGGAGGGAGAAAGCGGCGCAGAACGTGTAAAGAATTACACCGTTCCTATGGGCGCGGGTCTTTCCTACAATTATGCAGCAAAGCAGGTGGACGAGACTGTTCTTGCGGCACTGGCAAAACTGGCAGTTGAGACACAGTTAGTTGAAAAGTATGAGGCATTATATAACGGCGAAATGATCAATACCGGAGAAAAGCGTCTGGTACTGCATCAGTTGACTCGCGGACAGTTAGGCGAAGCAGTAGTTGTGGAGGGCGTTGATAAGCGTACATTTTATGTAGAGCAGCAGACGAAGATCGCAGAGTTAGCAAAGAAGGTTCATGAAGGAACACTTACAAATGCAGCCGGAGAGAAATTTACAACGGTTGTACAGATCGGTATCGGTGGAAGTGACCTTGGCCCCCGTGCAATGTATCTGGCATTGGAGAACTGGGCAAAGGCAAACAATACCTTCAAGATGGAAGCAAAATTCATCAGTAACGTAGACCCGGATGATGCAGCAGCTGTGTTAGATGGTATTGATGTAGCACATTCGCTGTTCATCCTTGTTTCGAAGTCAGGAACCACACTGGAGACATTGACAAACGAGGCGTTTGTTAAGGATGCATTAAAAAATGCCGGATTAGATGCGTCAAAGCATATGATCGCAGTAACAAGTGAGACTTCTCCGTTAGCAAAGAGTGATGACTATTTAGCAGCTTTCTTTATGGATGATTTCATCGGAGGTCGTTTCTCTTCTACATCTGCAGTTGGCGGAGCCGTATTATCACTGGCATTCGGCCCGGATGTATTTGCTCAGTTCTTAGACGGAGCAGCCCAGGAGGACGAACTGGCGAAGAATCCGAACCTGACCGAAAAACCCTGCCATGTTAGATGCATTGATCGGTGTTTATGAGCGCAATATCTTAGGATACGGCACCACCGCAGTACTTCCGTACTCTCAGGGACTCAGCCGTTTCCCTGCACATTTGCAGCAGTTGGATATGGAGTCTAACGGAAAGTCAGTAAACCGTTTTGGTGAGCCTGTAAACTATGTGACAGGTCCCGTGATCTTTGGTGAGCCAGGAACAAACGGACAGCATTCATTCTATCAGTTACTCCATCAGGGAACGGACATCATTCCCCTTCAGTTTGTAGGATTTAAAAACAATCAGATGGAAACTGACGTTGTCATCGAGGGAAGCACAAGCCAGCAGAAACTGTGTGCAAATGTTGTGGCACAGATCGTAGCATTTGCCTGCGGAAAAGCAGATGACAACCGCAACAAGAACTTTGAAGGTGGTCGTCCTTCCAGCATCATCATCGGCGATCAGTTAAATCCGGCTGCCCTTGGAGCACTTTTGGCACACTTTGAGAACAAGGTTATGTTCCAGGGATTTGTATGGAATGTAAACAGTTTTGATCAGGAAGGTGTACAGCTTGGAAAAGTATTGGCAAAACGTGTACTTGCACATGACACAGACGGTGCATTAAAGGCGTACAGCGAGTTGTTAAACATCTAAAAAGGCAAAAAAATCAAGGAAAAAGCGCGAAACCAATTTAATATTTGACAAATTTGAAAACCTCTGTTATAATGCGTGCGTAACAAATTCGTAACATTTTTAACAATTCTTAACAAAGATGCATAAAAATGTTATAAGTTGTGTAAGATATTAGAAATCATTCCAACATTTTTCTAGTGCGTACAGACGCATGGTTATAACGGAGGTTAATTTTTTATGAATAACAAAAAAACACTTATGCAGAGAATCCTAATGATGATAGCGGCACTGGTGGTCGTGTGTTCCGCAGCAGCGATCGGAACCACCGATGCACAGGCACCTGCAGCAAATGACGCAACTGTCGTAGCAAAGAATGCAAAAGCCGGAATCGTAGCTTCCTTAGAGCAGTCTGAGAGCAAAATGCTTGACGAGGCACAGATTTCAGATGTGACCGTAGAAAAGGCAGAGACCCAGGTCGTTACAGTCGCATCCAAGAGTGAAGCAGAGGCAGCAACTTTACAAAAGAAAGAAGCAGAAGAACCGAAAATGTCCAAGACAGAGCAGGAATGGCAGGATCAGGTGATGGCTGATGTTGAGGATTTCCTCTGTATTCGCGCAAAAGGTGATGCCGATGCAGAGATCCTTGGTAAACTCTATCCCACATCAGTTGCAACCGTTGTAAAAGAAGGAGAGACCTGGACAAAGATCAAATCCGGTTCTGTAAAGGGATATGTAAAGAACGAATACTTAGTATTTGGTTCCGAAGCATACGAAAACGCAAAGAAAGTTTGTAAGAAGTATGCATACGTTCAGACCGATGGGTTACGGGTCAGAAGCGAAGCCAGCGAGGATGCAAAAGTTCTTACTGTAGCAGACAAGGGCGATAAGTTAGAGTTTAACAAGAAAGCAGATAAGGTAGATGGCTGGGTAGCAGTTACCGGAAAGAGCGGAGACGGATATGTCGCTGCTGATTATGTAAAAGTAAAATTAGGAACAACCGAAGCAGTCTCCATCGAAGAGGAAATTAAAGCACAGAAGGAAAAAGAAGCAAAGGCTGCAAAGGCATCTTCCCATGCGGTAGCAACCAAGAATGCTGCCACCAGTGCAACAGCAGATGACGCAACATTACTGGCAGCGATCATCCAGTGTGAGGCAGGAAGTGAGCCCTATGAAGGACAGGTGGCGGTAGGAGCAGTCGTATTAAACCGTATGCGCAGCGGGCGCTGGCCGAATTCCATCTCAGGTGTGATTTACCAGAGCGGACAGTTTGGACCGGTAAGCAATGGCTCTCTTTCAAGAGCGCTTTCCAGCGGAAACATTTCTTCCTCTTGCAAGAATGCAGCAGCAGAAGCACTTGCAGGATCAGATCCTACCGGAGGAAAGATGTTCTTCCACCGTGCAAACGGAAGAAGCGGACTGGTCATTGGACACCATGTATTTTATTAAATAAAGATAACTTTAGGGAAAAACAACCGGAAACGGTTGTTTTTCTTATTTGCAGTTGTTTTTCAGTGGGTATTTTGCTATAATGCGTGTATATATTTTTATGTTTTTAGGAGGTAATACAAATGGGACCTATTATTGCTATTATTGTTCTGCTGGTTGTCATTCTGATGATCGTGGTATCCTGCATTAAGATCGTTCCGCAGGCACATGCAGTTGTAGTTGAGCGATTGGGCGGATATCTGGATACATGGAGTGTTGGATTACATTTTAAGACACCTTTTATCGACCGCATCGCAAAACGTGTAAATTTAAAAGAGCAGGTGGTAGATTTTCCGCCTCAGCCCGTGATCACAAAAGATAACGTAACGATGCAGATCGATACCGTTGTATATTTTCAGATCACAGATCCGAAGTTGTTTGCGTACGGTGTAGAGAATCCGATCATGGCCATTGAGAATCTGACAGCAACGACACTTCGAAATATCATTGGTGATCTTGAGTTAGATGAGACACTGACCTCCCGTGAGACCATCAACACAAAGATGCGTGCATCTTTGGACGTTGCAACGGACCCCTGGGGTATCAAAGTAAACCGCGTAGAGTTAAAGAACATCATTCCTCCTCAGGCGATTCAGGATGCGATGGAGAAGCAGATGAAGGCAGAGCGTGAGCGCCGTGAGGCCATTCTGAAGGCAGAGGGTGAGAAGAAATCTACCATCCTTGTTGCGGAAGGAAAGAAAGAGTCTGCCATTCTGGATGCAGAGGCTGAGAAGCAGGCAGCGATCCTTCGTGCAGAGGCTCGTAAGGAAGCAACGATCCGCGAGGCAGAAGGTCAGGCAGAGGCCATCCTTAAGATCCAGCAGGCAAATGCAGATGGTCTTCGTTTCTTAAAGGAAGCACAGCCGGATGCAGGAGTACTTCAGTTAAAGAGTTTGGAAGCTTTCGCAAAGGCAGCAGACGGAAAAGCAACAAAGATCATCATTCCCTCAGAGATTCAGGGAGTTGCAGGACTTGCAAAATCCGTTGTAGAGATCGCTTCAGAAAAATAATTGAAAATAGCGGGCTGTCAGAGCGGCAGCCCGTTTTATCATTCTACCAGAATATGAAAAAATGGAATACATGCAGGAGGAACAGTTATGAATTTACAGGGCAGAGATTTTTTAAAGATATTGGATTATACGCCGGAGGAGATCTTATATCTCATTGATCTGGCAGCAGAATTGAAGAAAAAGAAGAAAAACGGTATTCCTCATGATGAACTTCGCGGAAAAAATATCGCATTGATCTTCGAGAAAACGAGTACAAGAACCCGTTGTTCCTTTGAAGTGGCAGCCCATGATCTCGGCATGCAGGTCACCTATCTGGATCCTTCGGGATCCCAGATCGGTAAAAAAGAGAGCATCGAAGATACCGCCCGTGTGCTTAGCAGAATGTTTGATGGTATTGAATACCGTGGCTATGGTCAGGAGATCGTGGAGGAACTGGCGCGCTATGCAGATGTTCCGGTTTGGAACGGTCTGACCAATGAGTTTCATCCTACACAGATGATCGCAGATATGCTGACGGTACGTGAGCACATCGGACATCTGAAGGATGTCAAATTTGTATACATGGGAGATGCCCGTTATAATATGGGCAACTCGTTGATGGTTACCTGTGCAAAACTGGGTATGGATTTCGTGGCATGTACGTCCAGAAAATATTTCCCGGACAAGAAACTGGTTGCCATCTGTGAAGAGATCGCAAAGAAAACGGGTGCGACCATTACCCTGACCGAGGATGTAGAGGATGCAACAAAGGATGCCGATGTCATTTATACGGATGTCTGGGTATCCATGGGTGAGCCGGCGGAAGTGTGGAAGGAGCGAATTAACGAATTAAAGCCCTATCAGGTCAATGCCGCAGCAATGGCAAATGCAAAGCCTACAGCCATTTTTATGCATTGTCTGCCGGCCTTCCATGATCTGAAGACCAGCATCGGCCGTGAAGTATATGAAAAATTCGGACTTTCCGAACTGGAAGTAACAAACGAAGTATTTGAGGGTGAGCAGTCCGTTGTATTTGATGAGGCGGAAAACCGCATGCATACGATCAAGGCGATCATGTATGCAACCATGCCTCGCTAAAAGGAGCAAAAAGTGAAAGCGAAGATATTACAGGCATTGAGGGAAGCAGAAGGTTATGTGTCCGGACAGCAGCTTTGTGAGCAGTTCCATGTCTCACGGACAGCCGTTTGGAAAGCAGTCAACCAACTGCGGGAAATGGGGTATCAGATCGACTCCGTATCAAATAAAGGATATCGGATCCAGAGTGCGCCGGATGTATTAAATAAAAATGAACTGTTAAGCCGGCGAAAAACGGCGTGGATCGGTTCACTGACCGAGTGTTATGATGTGATCGGTTCCACAAATACAACCGCTATGCAGATGGCAGAAGAAGGAGCGCCACATGGCACACTGGTCGTGGCAGACCGTCAGGATAACGGAAAAGGCAGGCGCGGGCGCAACTGGGATATGCCGGCGGGCATTGCCATCGCCATGAGTATCGTGTTAAAGCCGGAGGAATTAAAGCCCGGCAATGCCTCGATGCTGACGTTGGTGAGCGCCCTCGCAGTTGTCCGGGCAGTGAAAGAGCAGACCGGTCTGGAAACAAAGATCAAATGGCCCAATGATATTGTCGCAGGGGGCAAAAAAGTATGCGGAATACTCACAGAGATGAGTACCCAGATCGATTATATCAACCATATTGTGGTAGGGATCGGTATCAATGTGCATAACGAACAGTTTCCGGAAGAATTGTCGGAGAAAGCGACCAGCCTGTATCTTGAAAGTGGAAGGCACGTGAACCGGGCGGCGCTGGTAGAGGCGGTATGTGAGGCTTTTGAGCACTACTACGATATGTTCATGAAGACGCAGGATCTGAGCGGATTACAAGAAGAATATAATAGTTTTCTGGTAAATAAAGATGCGCAGGTGCGTGTCCTGGACCCGCAGGGAGAATATGAAGGAAAAGCCCTTGGCGTCACTGCCCGGGGAGAACTTTTGGTGGAAACAGATGGAGAAGTAAAAACAGTAGACTCCGGGGAAGTTTCAGTGAGAGGAATTTACGGATATGTATAGCGAAGAGATCGTTTTGTGTGGAGCCAGCTCGTACACAAAAAAATTTTACTTAAATGAAAATTTTAGCGGACTTCCGGACAGTATCAAAGATGAACTAAAGATCATGTGCGTGCTCTACACAGAGGATATCGGAGGCACGTTACAACTGGTCTATGATGAAACCGGCAGTTTAGAGTTTCGGACAGAGGCAGAAGAAGGGGATCTGCTTTATGATGAGATCGGAAGTGTTTTAAAGATCAAACAATTACAAAACACCAAGCAGGAGTTACTGGAAGCATTAGAATTATACTTTCGTGTATTTTTCCTGGGAGAGGAAATGGAGGAGTAAACATGCTTTTGGCATTAGACGTAGGAAATACAAATATAACGATCGGTGTATTTGATGGGGAAAAGTTGCTGCGCACCATGCGTATGACAACAAAACTGCCGCGTACATCGGATGAATATGGTACATTGATCAAGAATCTGATGAGCGATAACGACATTGACCCGTCGCAGATCACAGATGCGATCATATCGTCGGTAGTACCGGATATTATGTACTCCTTGCGCAACGGTTTGTTTAAATATCTGCACGTGGAGCCTTTGATCGTGGAACCGGGAGTAAAGACCGGTATTCGTGTCGTTACAGAAAATCCGGCACAGATCGGTGCAGATCGTATCGTAGATGCGGCAGGCGCCTATGTAAAATACGGCGGTCCGGTGCTGGTATTGGATTTTGGAACCGCAACGACTTATGATCTGGTAGATGCGAGCGGACAGTTTTTATGTGGCATCACAGCGCCCGGTATTCGTACAGCAGCACGTGCCTTGTGGCAGGAAGCAGCAAAACTTCCGGAGATCGAGATCAAAAAACCGAAGAGCATTCTGGCAAAAGAAACCATCAGCAGTATGCAGGCAGGACTTGTTTATGGACAGATCGGTCAGACAGAGTATATCATCGACAAAGTTCGCGAAGAATCAGGGCTTCCCAATTTGAAGGTTGTGGCAACCGGCGGACTGGGGGCAATGATCGCAGCCGAGACGGATAAGATCGACATTTACGATGCAAATCTGACATTGGATGGAATGCGCTTTATCTATGATAAACAGAAAGGAAAGTAATATTGCAGACCTTACAGATTGGAAATGTAACACTAAAGAATCATCTGATATTAGGACCAATGGCAGGTGTCACAGACCTGCCGTTTCGTCTGTTATGCGCAGAGCAGGGAGCGGGGCTTTTGTGCATGGAAATGGTGAGTGCAAAGGCGATCCTTTACAATAACAAAAACACAAAAGCCATGCTGGCCATTGATGAACGGGAACATCCCGTGTCCTTACAGTTGTTTGGATCCGATCCACAGATTATGGGAGATATGGCAAAACGGTTGGAAGAGGAAGGTGTGGCTTTTGACATTTTGGATATCAATATGGGCTGTCCGGTTCCAAAAGTCGTAAATAATGGAGAGGGATCCGCCCTTATGAAGCATCCGATCCTTGCAGGGCAGATCATAGAAGCCATGGCAAAAGCCACCAGCCGTCCCGTGACCGTAAAGATCCGAAAAGGCTTTGATGACGAACATGTCAATGCCCCTGAAATGGCGTATATCGCTCAGGAGTCGGGTGCGGCAGCAGTTGCAGTACACGGACGGACAAGAGAACAGTATTATTCCGGAAAGGCCGATTGGAGCATTATCCGGAAGGTGAAAGAGACCGTAAGTATTCCGGTGATCGGAAATGGGGATATCCTTACAGCGGCAGACGCAGTGCGTATGCGTGATGAAACCGGATGCGACGGATTTATGATCGCAAGAGGAGCCCAGGGTAATCCGTGGATCTTTCGGCAGATCCTGCATGAATGGGAAACGGGAGAGCCCCTTGCAAAGCCGCCGGCAAAAGAAATGGCAGAGATGATGCTCCGGCATGCGAAGATGCAGATTGAATTTAAGGGCGAGTATGTGGGAATCCGGGAGATGAGAAAACATGCTGCCTGGTATACAGCAGGCTATCACGGTGCGAGCCATTTGCGCCGCGCGTTAAGTGAAGTGGAAAGTTACGACCAATTAGAAGAATTGATGGGTCATTTTTTAGAAAAGTGACAGTGCGTGTTGAAAACAGAGGTTACCGGAACGAGGTACGAGTGAACAGTGACAAACAGAGGCAGAAAAACCCGGTCAGTAGGCGATAATCCTTGACAGTACGGGAATGATCAGATATAATACATGGGTTAAATAGGCTCTTTTTTAGATGTGCACTTTGCGGAGCGAGAATATGCTACGCATATGGATCGTGCGCGAAGGTGTGCATACGATTTATAAAAATATAGAAAGGTAGAGTAAAATGGCAAAGAAAAACATTTTAACTTACGAAGGTTTACGCAAATTAGAGGATGAATTGCAGGACTTAAAGGTAGTCAAACGTCGTGAGATCGCACAGAAGATCAAAGAGGCAAGAGAGCAGGGAGATCTTTCCGAGAACGCAGAGTACGATGCAGCAAAGGATGAGCAGAGAGACATTGAGGCACGTATTGAGGAGATCGAGCAGATCTTAAAGAATGCGGAAGTGGTTGTAGAGGACGAAGTAGACTTAGATAAGATCAGTGTTGGATGTAAAGTTCGAATTCTTGACATTGAGTTTAACGAGGAGTTAGAGTACAAGATCGTAGGTTCTACCGAGGCAAACAGTTTGAAGGGAAAGATCTCTAACGAGTCACCCCTTGGCCGTGCGCTGCTTGGAGCAACGGTTGGCCAGGAAATAAAGGTAGAAGCACCGGTCGGAGAAGTATTATACAAGGTGTTAGAGATTCAGAGATCGAACTAATCAGCAATCGGAGGAAAACATGGCAGAGAAAAATCAGCAGAATGGCGGACAGCAGCAGGATATCAATCAGCTTTTAAAGGTACGTCGTGACAAACTCAAAGATCTTCAGGATGCAGGAAAAGATCCGTTTGTCATCACAAAATATGATCAGACACATCACAGTTCAGATGTAAAAGAAGCATATACCGCTCACGAAGAGCAGCTTCTTGCAGGCAGACAGGAGCCGAACGTAGAAGGTCTTGATGATGCACAGAAGAGAGAAGTATTAAACAACGATTACAACGAGCGCAGGGCGATCATGGATGCATCGCCGATCCCGGTAAGCATCGCAGGCCGTATGATGTTCAAGCGCGTGATGGGAAAAGCATCTTTTTGTAACATTCAGGACCTGAAAGGAAATATTCAGGTATATGTGGCAAGGGATGCGATCGGTGAGGAATCTTACGCAGCATTCAAGAAAGCAGATATCGGCGACATTTTTGGTATCAAGGGATTCGCTTTCCGTACAAAGACCGGAGAGATCTCCATTCATGCAGAAGAAATGACCATGCTTACAAAGTCGCTTCAGATTCTGCCGGAGAAATTCCACGGACTGACCGATACAGATATGCGTTATCGTCAGAGATACGTAGACCTGATCATGAATCAGGAAAGCAAGAACGTATTCATCAAGCGTTCACAGATCTTAAAGGAGATCCGTAACTTCTTAGATGGCCGTAATTTCATGGAAGTGGAGACACCGATGCTCGTATCGAATGCAGGTGGAGCGGCAGCAAGACCCTTTGAGACCCATTACAACGCATTGGATGAAGATGTAAAACTTCGAATCTCCTTAGAGTTATACTTAAAGAGACTGATCGTAGGCGGCTTAGAGCGCGTTTACGAGATCGGACGTGTATTCCGTAATGAGGGTGTAGATACCCGTCACAATCCGGAGTTCACATTAATGGAGTTATATCAGGCATACACAGACTACGAGGGAATGATGGAACTGACCGAGAGTATGTTCCGTTATCTGGCAGAGAAGGTTTGCGGAACCACAAAGATTTCTTACAATGGAATCGAGATCGATCTTGGAAAGCCTTTTGAGCGTCTGACTATGAACGATGCCATCAAGAAATATGCAGGCATCGATTTTGATACTGTTGCAGATGATGCCGCAGCAAAGAAACTGGCTGACGAGCATCATATCGAGTACGAGGATCGTCACACCAAGGGCGACATCGTAAACCTGTTCTTCGAAGAGTACTGCGAGAAGGAACTGATCCAGCCTACATTCATCATGGATCACCCGATCGAGATCTCTCCGCTTACGAAGAAGAAACCTTCAGATCCTACAAAGGTAGAGCGTTTCGAGTTGTTTATCAACACTTGGGAAATGTGTAACGCCTACTCCGAGTTGAATGATCCCATCGACCAGCGGGAGCGTTTCGCAGCACAGGATGCGGCTTTCGAAGCAGGAGATGAGGAAGCAAACCATACCGACGAAGATTTCTTAAATGCACTGGAGATCGGTATGCCTCCCACAGGCGGTATCGGATACGGTATTGACCGTTTGGTGATGCTGCTCACTGATTCGCAGGCTATCAGGGATGTGTTGTTGTTCCCGACCATGAAATCCTTGGATAAATAAACCCAGTATTTATGCGGATTTGCGGGGGTTGAATGCGTCAAAGGACGCATGAAA
>CAMBUC010000046.1 GCA_945871045.1 uncultured bacterium | reverse complement strand
GCAGCTGATTTGTAATCAGCAGGTTATCGGTTCGAGTCCGATCATCGGCTTTTTGTGTGCCATAAAGTACGCATAGAGAAAAGGAGTAGTATTATGAATGTTGTATGTTTAGACTTAGAAGGTGTGTTGGTGCCAGAGATTTGGATCGCATTTGCAGAGGCAAGCGGTATTCCGCAGTTAAAGCGTACAACGAGAGATGAGCCGGATTATAACAAGTTAATGGAGTTCAGACTTGGCATTTTAAAGGAGCATGGTCTTGGCTTAAAGGAGATTCAGGACACCATCGCGAAGATCGATCCGATTCCCGGTGCAAAGGAGTTTTTGGATGAACTGCGCGCCCTTACGCAGGTGATCATCATTAGTGATACTTTCGAGCAGTTTGCCACACCCCTGATGAAAAAACTCGGTTGGCCCACGATCATGTGTAACTCTTTAGAGGTCGCAGAGAACGGGGAGATCACAGGTTTTAAGATGCGTTGTGAGAAATCCAAACTTACGACGGTCAAGGCATTGCAGTCCATCGGATATGAAACCATCGCCAGTGGAGATAGTTTTAACGATCTGGGTATGATCCAGGCAAGTAAAGCCGGATTTTTATTCAAGAGTACCGAGCAGATCAAGAAAGATTATCCGCAGTACCCTGCCTTTGAAGAATATGATGAACTGTTAGCAGCAATCAAGGCTGTTTTATAAGAATTATGAAGTTTTTTACTGCCTGATTTTCAATCAGGCAGTTTTGTTATGGGGACGTTCCTTCTGCCACGAGGAGCGCCCTTTGCCATGCAAGACAAAGGGCGCTCCTCGTGGCAGAAGGAACGTCCCCGAAGGAGAAACCTATGAAGAAAGAATACGTGATGGGAAATGGTGCGATCGCGCTGGGAGCGTTGGCGGCAGGCGTGAATCTGGTGGCCGGTTATCCGGGCACACCATCGTCAGAAATTATTGAAAATATCGCCAAATATAAAAATGGTAATGTACATATTGAGTGGTCCGTGAATGAGAAGGCTGCCATGGAAGTGGCTGCCAGTGCGGCTTATTGTGGTGCGCGGACACTTGTTACGATGAAGCAGATGGGTCTGAATGTGGCTGCGGATGCGCTGATGTCCCTTGCCTATGTGGGTGTCAAGGGTGGCATGGTCGTTGTATCTGCCGATGATCCGGGCCCGATCTCTTCCCAGACGGAGCAGGATACGCGCATGTTCGCGGAGTTTGCCCGTATTCCGGTATTTGATCCCTCTTCTCCGGAAGAGGCTTATCAGATGATTCAGGATGCCTTTGATTATTCGGAAAAATATGAGACACCGGTATTATTCCGTCCTACGACCAGAGTCTGTCATGCCTATGCGTCCATTGAGACACCGGAGGATACGCATCCGAAAGCGTATGAAGGCTTTGTCAAAGATTCAAAAAAATGGGTGATCTTTCCCAGACTTTCCTTCCAGAATCATGCAAAAATGGAACAGAGAAATCCGAAGATCGGCAAGGATTTTTCTTCCTATCGATATAATCAGGTGACCGGAAGCGGCAAAAAATGTGTGATCGCCTCCGGTGTCAGTTATGCGTATGCGAAAGAGTATTTGAAAGACCATGCAGAGGTACGTTTTGTGAAACTGGCAACCGCCTATCCATTTCCGGAGGAGTTTGTGCTGCATGCCTTAGAGGGTGTGGAAGAAGTGCTTTGTTTCGAGGAACTGAGCCCTTATATTGAATCTGCGCTGTTAAAATGTATCGGAGCAAACGGATTGCCCGTGAAAGTATCTGGCAAATTAACGGGACATGTGCCTGTAAGCGGCGAGAATTCTTCAGAATCTGCCGCATCGATCATCGGAGCATTTTTGGGCGAAACACCGGTTTCGGCTGGCATCGATGTGTCAGACCGTCCCGAACTTCCCATCAGACCGCCGGTATTGTGCGCCGGCTGCCCCCACCGTGCAAGTTTTTATGCGGTCAAACGGGCAATGGCCGGAAAAAAGAGTTATTTTTGTGGAGATATCGGCTGTTATACATTGGGAAATGCAATGCCCCTTGACATGGTAGATACCTGCCTTTGCATGGGTGCAGGCATTACGATGGCGCAGGGACTTCATTGGATGGATCAGGATGCTACCTGTTTTGCTTTTGTCGGTGATTCTACCTTCTTTGCATCGGGTATGACCGGCGTGGTAAATGCATTGTATAATGATGCGAACATGGTTCTTTGTGTGTTAGATAATTCCACAACAGCGATGACCGGTCATCAGCCGCATCCGGGAACCGGACGCAATATGATGGGAAATGTTGTAGATAAAGTAAGTATAGAAAAGATTTTAGAAGGTATGGGCGTGACAAAGATCCTGACGGTGAACCCGCTGGATCTGAATGTCGCTGTGGCGGCAGTGCAAAAATGCGCGGAACTGTCCGGCGTAAAGGCGATCATCTTCAAATCGCCCTGTGTAGCAATTACAAAACCCGCAGGAAAAGTGACCATATCAGACAAGTGTATCGGATGTAAAAAATGTATCCGTGAGATCGGCTGTCCGGCTCTGATCATCCGGGATGGAAAAGTGACGGTAGACGAAACACTCTGTACCGGATGCGGACTCTGTGCACAGATCTGTCCGGTGAATGCGATTGGAGGTGCGGATCATGAATAAAGATATTTTACTGTGCGGCGTTGGCGGACAGGGAACGGTACTTGCATCAAAATTGATCGCAGCGGCTGCTATGCGTGAGGGACATACGGTTCATTCGGCAGAGACGATCGGAATGGCACAGCGCGGTGGATCCGTCACAAGCCATATCCGCATCGGAGATGATATTGGTTCACCCCTCATTCCCTTTGGATCCGCAGAGATGATCCTTGCCTTTGAACCGGCAGAAGCCGTTCGCAATCTCCATTATCTGAAACCCGATGGAATCTTGATCGTGAACCGAACACCGGTGAAACCTACCACGGAATCCTTGCATGAGACCGGGTATGACGGTGTGAAAGAGATCACATATTTAAAAACAAAATGCAACTGCGTAGTGATCGATGGGGAGGCTTTGTGTGCACCCTTTGGTTCGGCCCGTTATCTCAACATGATCGAACTGGGAGCAGTCAGCGCAACCGGAATGCTTGGCATTTCGGAGGAAACCCTGCTGGCAGAACTGGAAGCACAGGTAAAACCTCAGTTTGTAGAAACGAATAAAAAGGCATTTTTGGCAGGCAGAGAGGCAGGAAGAAAAAATGAAACTGAATGAAAAACAGTTGGCGCAGGTGGATGCCCAGATCAAGCGCTTGCTGGAGACTGATAGTTATTACGGAAACAAGTATCGTGAACTGGGCATTACCGGGGTAAAAACGCAGGAAGATTTTGAAAAAATACCCTTTTCCGGAAAAGCAGATCTGCGTGATGCATATCCGCTGGGTATTCAGGCAGTGCCGGATGAAGAAGTCGTTCGTATTCATTCATCTTCAGGAACCACCGGAAAACCCGTTATCATCCCATATACAGCAAAGGATGTGGATGACTGGGCAACGATGTTTGCGCGCTGCTATGAGGTGGCAGGTATTACAAAAAAAGATCGCATCCAGATCACCCCGGGTTATGGACTTTGGACCGCCGGTATCGGTTTTCAGGCAGGCTGCGAGAAACTCGGTGCCATGGCAGTTCCCATGGGACCCGGAAATACAGACAAGCAGCTGCAGATGATGATCGATCTGAAATCCACAGTCATCACAGCGACTTCTTCATATGCGCTGGTATTGGCAGAAGAAGTGGAAAAACGCGGATTAAAAGATCTGATTTGCCTGAAAAAGGGCGTGATCGGTTCCGAGCGTTGGAGTGAGAAAAAGCGTCAGGCGATCCAGGCGGGCCTTGGAATCGAACTATATGACATCTATGGTTTGACAGAAATTTACGGACCGGGCATTGGCATCAATTGTGAAAAAGAAGAAGGCATCCATTATTGGGATGATTATATTTATATTGAGATCATCGATCCGAAAACCGGCGAACCGGTACCGGATGGTGAGCCGGGAGAGATTGTGATCACCACGCTTGTGAAAGAAGGAGCGCCGCTGCTGCGTTTCCGTACACATGACATGTCACGGATCATACCTGAGCCTTGCAGTTGTGGTCGGAGTTATCCCCGCATCGATATCATTCAGGGACGAAGCGATGATATGTTTAAGGTACACGGTGTGAACATGTTCCCGGGACAGGTAGAAGAGATCCTTCAGCAGGTGGACGGTGTGCTCAGTGAGTATGTGATCAATATCGCTCACGATGAAGACCATAACCGCGATGTGATACTTGTCACCGTGGAAGCAGAAGGCCGCGTAGACTTTGAAAAGACTGGCGCAAAGATCCGCGAACTCTTCAAATCACGCATCGGAGTCACGCCGAAGATCACGGTCGTGCCTTTTGGAACGCTGCCACGCAGTGAGAAGAAGACAAAGCGTGTCATCGATCACCGGGAGATGTAAGATATCACAAATTACAGCTAGAAAAGAGGAAAGAACATGGGTGGATTTTTTGGAGTAGCCTCACATGAGGACTGCGTATTCGATTTATTTTTTGGAATTGACTATCATTCGCATCTCGGCACCCGCCGCGGCGGAATGACCGTGTACGGTGAGAAAGGATTTAACCGCGCGATCCACAATATCGAGAACGCGCCCTTCCGAACCAAATTTGATAAAGATGTGCAGGAGATGGAAGGAAGATATGGAATCGGCTGTATATCCGACTATGAGCCGCAGCCGCTGATCATCCGTTCCCATCATGGAACCTACGCCATCACAACCGTTGGAAAGATCAACAATATGGACGAATTGATCCAGATGCTGTTCGATCAGGGACATGCACATTTTCAGGAGATGAGTACCGGCGAAGTAAACGCAACAGAACTGGTGGCGGCGCTGATCAACACAAGGGCAAATCTGATCGAAGGCATCAAGTTTGTACAGGATGTCGTAGAAGGCTCCATGTCAATCCTGCTGCTCAATCAGGCAGGAATTTATGCAGCCCGCGATAAATACGGAAGAACACCTCTTGTGATCGGAAGAAAGCAGGAGGGATTCTGTGCATCCTTTGAGAATTATGCATATAAGAATCTCGGCTATCATGATTATAAAGAACTTGGCCCCGGAGAAGTAGTAGTGATCACAGAGAAGAACTGTATCACACTGAGCGATCCCAACAACAATATGAAGATCTGTACCTTCTTGTGGGTTTATTATGGTTATCCGGCCAGTTCCTATGAAGGCATCAGCGTAGAGCAGATGCGTTATAACTGCGGAGCAAAGATGGCACAGCGTGATCATGTAAAGCCCGATATCGTAGCCGGAGTACCGGATTCCGGAACTGCACATGCCGTAGGTTATGCAAATGAATCCGGCATTCCCTTCTCCAGACCTTTTATCAAATATACACCCACCTGGCCTCGTTCGTTTATGCCTACCATGCAGAGCAAGCGCAATCTGATCGCAAAAATGAAGATGCTGGCAGTGAACGATCTGATCCAGGATAAGAGCATTTTGCTCATTGATGATTCCATCGTTCGTGGAACCCAGCTTCGTGAGACCACCGAGTATCTGTACGAGAGCGGAGCAAAAGAAGTACACATCCGCCCGGCTTGCCCGCCGCTGCTTTACGGATGTAAATATCTGAATTTTTCACGTTCCAATTCAGAGATGGATCTGATCGCAAGACGAGTGATCGAGCGTCTGGAGAATGGAAATGTGACCAATGAGATCTTACAGGAGTACGCAGATCCCGAGTCAGAAAAGTACGAGCGCATGGTGGATGAGATCTGTAAGGAATTAAACTTTACCTCTTTAAGATTTAATCGTCTGGATGACATGCTGGAGGCAACCGGCGTAGATCCCTGCAAACTTTGTACATATTGCTGGGACGGAAAAGAATAAAAACAAGATCGCTTTGGGCAGCCTTTTTGTGCTGCCCCAGGCAATTGGTGAGAGAAGATGCCAAACAGGATAGAAATCACAGATTTTCATATACCGGAACTGGATATATATGCGAGACTTCCCGAGGTGCAGTTGCGTAGGATCTACGAGCCGCAGCCGGGTATTTTTCTTGCTGAGACCAAACTTGTGATCCAACGCGCGCTGAATGCGGGATATGAACCCATCTCTTTTTTAGTAGAAAAACAAAAACTGGCAGAATTAGAGTCCTTGACGCCTTGGACCGGTCAGGTGCCGGTGTATGTGGCGGATCATGAGTTGCTGACACAACTGACCGGCTATGAATTGACGCGGGGGCTGTTGTGTGCCATGCGAAGAAAAGAACTGCCCCATTTGGAGGATCTGATTTCCAATGCACAGCGGATCGCGGTGCTGGAAAACGTGATGAATCCAACAAATGTAGGAGCGATCTTTCGGTCTGCGGCGGCACTGAATATGGATGCGGTTCTTTTGACGGCAGGTTGCGCGGATCCTTTGTATCGCCGTGGGATCCGGGTGAGCATGGGAACGGTGTTTCAGATCCCATGGACATATTTGCCGGGAGAAGCAGATCAGGGCGCAGCACCGGGAATCTCTCTGCTGAAGGAACATGGTTTTACAACCGTATCCATGGCTCTTCTGGATGATTCGCGAAGTCTGGGAGATCCCGTGTTCCAACAGAAGGAGAAATTAGCAGTGATCCTTGGAACCGAAGGAGAAGGTCTTTTGGATGAGACCATCCGGCAAAGTGACTATACGGTACGCATTCCCATGTCACATGGCGTGGATTCTTTAAATGTGGCAGCAGCCAGTGCCGTGGCTTTTTGGGAACTCGGAAAACGACCCACAGTATAATTGATAGAAAAGAAACAGTAGCAACAGAAGGAGAAACATATGCCAGTATTTGATTTTACAAATGCACCGGAAGAAAAGAAACCGGCAGAGTGTACTTATGAGACATTTCGGTCAAACGAAAAATCCCCCACAGCGCAGCGGCCGATCCTGCTGTTAGAAAATAAACATCGTGCCTGGGCACATCATTCCTGTGGTGTGTTTACGAATCCCAGCAAACGGACATCCTTTGAATTTCAGGAAACGGATGGCATGCATAGTGCGGATATCTTACAGATCGATGCGCGATTTGTAGGGTTGTTAAAATGGCTGGGCGAAAATCATATCAATGTGCGTCTTTCCGGCGAAAACCGTGCCGATGGCTATGCGGTTTATAAGATCCGTGAGATCGCTTTTGGCGGTGGAACCAAACTGTCGGCAGAAGACGGATTTTTACAGTTTATGATCGAGCGTCTGCTGGCTAGCAGTGCACCGGAGACAGAAACAGATGATGAGGAAGAGGATGCAGAAGACGGCGATTCCATGAAACTGACAAGTTTACAGAGCATCACCGATTTCATGAACTGTGCAGGAAGAACATTGCCCGATAACATCCGGCTTTGGGCCAGAAGAAACCTTGCGGTAGCACGTTCTCATGAAGTATCGCCGGAGGAGCGCCGCCATGCGCAGCGTGCCCTCTCCATCATGATGAACGTACAGTGGAAGAGCAATTATTTTGAAGCCATCGACCCGAAGGAAGCGCGGCGTATTCTGGATGAAGAATTGTATGGTATGGAGCGGGTAAAACAGCGGATCATTGAAACGATCATCCAGATCAACCGTACCCATACATTACCGGCGTATGGATTGCTGCTCGTGGGTCCGGCGGGAACCGGAAAATCCCAGATCGCCTATGCGGTAGCGCGTATCTTGAAACTGCCCTGGACCACTCTGGATATGAGTTCCATCAATGATCCCGAGCAGTTGACCGGAAGTTCCCGTATTTACGCAAATGCAAAACCCGGTATTATCATGGATGCCTTTTCCATGGCAGGGGAGTCTAATCTGGTATTTATCATCAATGAGCTGGATAAGGCTGCTTCCGGCAAAGGAAACGGAAATCCGGCGGATGTACTTTTAACCTTGCTGGATAACTTAGGATTTACGGACAACTATATGGAGTGTATGATCCCCACCGTTGGCGTGTATCCCATCGCAACCGCCAATGAGAAATCACAGATCAGTGCGCCCCTCATGTCCCGTTTTGCAGTGATCGATATCCCGGATTATACGCCGGAAGAAAAGAAGATCATCTTTTCCCGGTTTGCATTGCCGAAAGTGCTTCGGCGCATGAGTCTGCGGGAAGACGAATGTATTATGACGGAGGAAGCATTGGACGCAGTGGTTGCCCGCTATTCGGATACCAGCGGAATCCGTGATCTGGAGCAGGCGGCAGAGCATATCGCTGCAAATGCGCTGTACCGTATTGAAGTAGAACAGGTACCTTGCGTGACCTTTGACGCACAGATGGTACGGGAACTATTAGACTAAGATACTGACTTTTGTGAAGTCACAGGCGGAAATCAGAAGATCAGTGAAATGGAGGAACCAGATGGGAAAGGTATGTGTCATCGGAAGCATAAACATGGACGTGGTGATGGATGTATCGAAAGCACCGGCAGCAGGTGAAGCGATCATTGCGCGTTCGGTAACAAGAAATCCGGGTGGAAAAGGTGAAAATGCGGCCATCGCGCTGTCAAAACTTGGTGTAGAAACTGCTTATTATGGCTGTGTCGGACAGGATGAATTTGGAGATGAACTACTTGAAAACCTGAAAAAATATCCGGTGGATGCCAGTCGTGTGAGCCGAAGTCCTGTGAGTACCGGAACTGCGTATATTATCATAGACGAAACCGGAGAAAATCGCATGATCGTATATGCGGGGGCAAATGAAGCGATCACACCGGAAAATATACAGAAGATCTGCCGGCCGATGATCGAAACTTCGGATTTGGTTTTGATCCAGTTAGAAATCACAAAAGAAGCGATCTATGAAATTATCCGATTATGTAAAGAGTTAGGAAAGCGCCTGGTGATCGATGCCGGTCCCGCTCACGGATGGAAAGCCGAAGACTTTACAGGGGCATGGTTAGTAAGTCCGAATGAGACAGAATTGTCGACATTGGTGGGACGTCCGTTACATGGACGCGAAGAGATCATAGCCGGTGCACGTGAACTGCAGCAGGCAGGAACCGAGCATATCCTTGTAAAATTAGGTGAAAAAGGATCCCTATCTATTGGACCGGATGGGATATTAGAAATGCCGGCATATTCGGTAACTGCAATTGATACCGTGGCAGCCGGAGACAGTTATATGGCAGGACTTTGTAAGTGCCTGTCGGAAGGAATGGAGATGAAGGCTGCCATGGACTATGCCAGCAAATGCGGTGCAGTGGCAGTCACAAGAACCGGAGCGGTATCCTCGCTGCCGTCAGCGGAGGATATCGCAAGGTTTGATACCATAGTTGCTAGATAAAGCGGTAGATCAGGATCGCAAGGATGATCCCAAGGATCGTTGCAATACTGAAATGGATCGTAAACCCAAATGTTAATGTCAGTACCGCCATGTCAAGAACGACGGGGCTGGTCAGGCCGAAAGTCTTTCCGTAGTTGAGCCATGAAAGTGCGCCTCCTGCGGCAAGATTGCCGATAAAACTGCCAAGAACAGCTCCGATCAACACAAGCATGATGAGCACCCAGGTGCTCTTAGATGCAATACCTTTGCTCATATATAATTCTCCTTTGCGTAAACGCCTATAGATTTGGCTGGCAGCCACTACAGACAGTTTATCACACAGGTGGCAATTACACAACAGAGATTGCATATGCTGAGGGTATCGAATGTCCTTGTGAGCATATTTCCATGTAAGACGCGCTCTCGCTTCGCTCAAAGCGTAGCGGATACTAAGGATTTTTCATCGTTAATACTCGAAAAATCCAAGTACCGACGCTTTTCGAGAGTCTTACATTGGAAACACTGCTCACAAAGGCATCGCGAAAGGTACTGTATACTGTGCAATAGTGAGAAAAATAGAATAAATATACATAAAAGGGGAACTGGAAAAATGGAACAAAACTTTCGAAAAGGACTGCGTGACGGTATCCCGATCTGTCTGGGCTATCTGTCCGTATCCTTTACATTTGGCCTGCTGGGCGTAGGCATGGGCCTGTCCTGGTGGCAGGCAACATTGATCTCGCTCACAAACGTGACATCCGCAGGACAGTTTGCGGGTCTGACGCTCATGATGGAGGGCGGTGCACTCATCGAGATGGTCATCGCGCAGTTTTTTATTAATCTGAGATATCTGCTCATGTCCATCTCACTGACCCAGAAGGTAGACAAACATTTTCGCGGACTGGCGCGGTGGGTGCTTGCCATGGGTGTAACGGATGAGATCTTTGCGGTTTCCATGTCACAGGAAAAGCCGGTCAGCAAACGGTATTTCACCGGATTATTTTTGACACCGTACCTTGGATGGGGATTTGGAACACTGGCAGGCGCACTGCTGGGAGAGATCGTACCGGCAGGTGTGGCAGAGATCTTTGGGATTGCCATCTATGGCATGTTTCTGGCGATCATCATACCGAAGGCAAGAGACAGCAGACCGGTGCTGGAGGTGGTGCTGATCGCGGCGATACTCAGTTGCGTGATCTATTATGTTCCATTCATACAGTTGTCCAGCGGACTGTCCATCACACTCTGCGCAGTTGTGGCAGCAGCTTACGGCGCATGGAAACATCCGCTGCCCGCAGAGCCGGACGAGGAAGACGAATATTCAGATGCAGTAAGCGGACAGCAAAGAGCAAAACAGCCTGCAGAACAGGCAGAGGAGGTGCGCCATGCTTAGTTTGGCAGTTTATTTTAAATATCTGGTGGTGATGGCGCTGGTTACATATCTGCTGCGCGCACTGCCCTTTGTACTTGTGAAAAAAAAGATCACAAACGTATATATCCGTTCATTTTTAGAGTACATACCTTACGGGGTATTGGCGGCAATGACCTTTCCGGCAGTGTACACCTCGGCCGGGGGCGTGATCCCTTCATTGGCAGGAATGACCGTGGCATTAGTATTGGCCTATCGCAGAAAAGGACTTCTCACCGTGGCCATTGGAGCCGTCGCCATGGCGGCGATCGTAACACTTGTGTTGTAAGGCGTAGTGGTCAGCGCGTACAAAGGATGTCTCTC
>CAMBUC010000045.1 GCA_945871045.1 uncultured bacterium | reverse complement strand
AGAAAACTCATCGCAGAGATGTTCCACAAAGTCCTCCGTCATACCCACACCTGTATCTGCGATGCGGTAACGTACCAGCATATGCCGCTCATCTGCTCCTGACAAATAGTTTGTTTCAAAGGTGATCTCGCCACCGTCGTCCGTAAACTTCACCGCATTTCCGAGTATGTTCACAAGTACCTCTCGAATACGCACCGCATCGGCAAGCACATAGGGTTGCTCCGGTTCCCCCAGTTTTGTGTGAAAGGAGATATTACGGTTGGTCAGAAAGCCGTGCATAATGCTCACTACCGTATCCGCGATTTCCGTAATATCCACCGGTATCGGTGCAAACTTGATCTTTCCGCTCTCAATACGGCTGATATCCAACACATCATTGATAAGCGTCAGCAGATGCTCCGAACTTTCACTGATCTTCTTCAGGCAATTGATCGTTTCCTGCTTCAGATCCTGCTTCATGGCGATATTGGTAAATCCAATGATTGCATTCATAGGTGTCCGAATATCATGGGACATATTATTAAGGAATGTGGTCTTCGCACGGTTTGCATTTTCTGCGGTACGAACTGCTTCCTCTAATTTTTGATTGATCTTCTTGTCTGCGGTTCGGTCGGACAAATCCAAAATATACTTTTTCTCTCCCTGAATATCTGTACAGAATACAACCACACGAAACCACAGTTTCTCCCCAGTCTTCTGATGGAAGTACTCTCTGTCCCACTCCCTTTGATCTCCGGGCCGAATAAATGACAACTGATCTAAAATATGTAAAGACTCCTCCGGCCGGATCAAATGCTCGATGGAAAAAATATCACCCAGTATCTCTTCTTCCGAAATACCAACTAATTTCTCAACGTTAGGACTGACATATTCCACATGAAGATCCTTTGCGTCCACCATCAGAAATACATCATCCACATTGATGGACAACTTTGAGAATAACTCATCACGGGCAAGCAACTGCGTATCCTTCAGTTTCAATTTCTGTTTATTCTGCTGCATCACGAATAACAGGATTACCAAAGCTAACACAATGGTAATACCACTCATTACGAGGGTGGTCATATACTGAAGCCGGTTCATGCTGGCGTTGACTACATCCGTAGGAACAATACCCAGAACCATCCAATCCTGAAATTTCGCAGACTCATACACGAAATAATAACTTCTGCCATCTAAATCAAAAACCAGTTCGCCGGAATTCCCCAGACGGAAATCCTTCTGCACAGCAGCAATCTTCGCAGCGTCCAACTGACTGCTTTTTTTCAAAAGTGCAAAGATATTTCTGATGTCCTGCATACTCTCACCGGCGTTGTCCACAACGACCCTTCCGTCCGGCAGCGCTGCAAATGTACTGGCCTGTCCGTCAAAGGCAGAGATCCGAAGCGCTTCCACCAGATCGGAATTATTAAAAGTAATTGCAATGGCCTCATAGGTAAAACCACGATAACTGTTTCGTTCCGCAGGAATTGCAAACACCATGATCTCCGGCTTATCCGGCACAACGGAGTTGACCACAACCGGCTGCTTGTCCAGAATCAGGTCCGCCAGTTGATCTTGCAGATCCAAATAACCCTCCTGTCCGTTCAGACTAATATAATAACCGTCTCTGGAGATAAAATAGAAATCGGTAAAATTGGTTTTTTCCCGGGCCCGCTTTACATAGGCGATTACCTCCTCCTCGCTTTTCGCAGTCTCCAAATAGGGAGTCCACATGCTCATCCGGTCCCAGTTAACGGAGACCAGATTGAACAGCGTCTGGTTCGCCTGATGAAAGATTTCGGTTAGATGGGCTGTGCTTTCATTGTAAATCGTCTCTGAGACAAAATTGAAATAGGAAAAGGCCGCCACAATCATCCCTATAGACAGTACAAGGACAACCAGCCACGTTCGCAGTTTTTTTATCATAGCACATCCCTCCTTCCCGTTCGCTCCCGGTTATTTATTTGCTTTTCAGAATTGTTACATACTCCGTAGGCTCCAAAAACTGTCTGGTTTTCTCCAACGCCTCCTGCATACACTCCTGACTGGAGAAGTCACTGATCAGATATACCTCGCGTTTGGCCTTTAAGTCTTCCGGCATAGGGCAGCCGCAGAACTGTTCATGCTCCATAAATACATCTGCACCTACAAGCAGCATGGAATAGGTGGCGTTGTCATCCAACGGTTTCCCGTTTACGGTGATGCCCTCCAAATGGAACTGTCCTTTTTCCGGCTCAGTGACCGTATATTCCAGACCGCTGGTAACCGGCATCAGATTGCGGTGACGGATCGGATTGGCACCATCCTCTTTCACATTCACCATCCACTCCATAAACCTGCGAACTTCCTCTCCGGTATATTCTCCACGATAGATCGCATTTCTGGCGGTTAACACCCACTTTGCCTGCTGCAGCGTATAGGTTCCCTTATAGATCGAAGTGCTGGCCACAGGAGAATACCCCACAGCGATCTCATCATCAAAAGCCGCACGCAGCGTGTTCATCATGGAAGATGCCGCTTCGCTTCCGTGTTCCCCAAAGTCGTTGGAATACTCTTTTTCCTGTGTAAAGAGGATCTCCTCTGCATCCGGATCCACATAATTGGTAAGCTGCCTGTTAAACTCCTTATAAGCGGCCTTTGCATCATATTCTCCGGTGATCATCTTGTGTCCCACGTCCTGAGAGATTCCAAAAATCTCCGTAGACGCCAGACGCATATACAGGTGATTCCTGTCGATACAATCCTGCACATATTGAAGGGAAGGGGAAGCCGCAATATTTACTTCCTTATTATAAGACAGCACAGAAGTTCCTGCCGCCACGTGGGTCTGACCCTCCTCGCTGAAAATAGCTAGCAGTATTTCCTGAATTGCCTGCCACTTGGCCTCGTCCTCTTCCACATTCTTGGAAACAGCCAACTGACACATGGGATACGTCAACAACCAATTATCCTCTGCGGTTTCTCCAAAATAGGGGAGGATCACGCTGTTTGGTCCGGTCTCAATGGTAATCTGGTCTGCCAGAGCCGCAGTGTTTCGGATCATGGCGGTCTCACCGTTTAGATAAGGCTGCATCACAGCGGTAAACTGAAATTCTTCATCCCCGGGTTCACACCGGACATCCTTTAAAAACTGCTCGTACTTTTCAAAAACCTTTGTCCAAACAGTATCATCTAACCCCACCGGATCTTCTTCTGTCTCACTCTCATAATCCCTGCGCCACTGGGTACCCTCCAAACTCATCAGTTCAGGAATTGCACAGCCCTGCATGGTTTCCAGACAGGAGTAGTCATAATACCAGTCAGTCTGGTAGCCCTTGATACCCACAGCCTCAAATGCATCGATTGCAGCAACAAACTCGGAATAATTCGTAGGAATCGGAATATTATGCTTATCGAACAGATCCTTGTTGGCCATGGTACTGTCCACCTCAGCACACATAGGCAGCCAACGGATTTCTCCACCGTTTTCCTTATTCATATTCAGATAACTGGTGTAGAAGGTACCCGCCACCTCGGTCTGACTCAGATCCATCAGATAAGGCGCAAGGGCTGCCGCGTCGTTTAACGAAAAGCGACGGCAGGTGATGATGTCAGGCATCTCTTCCCCTCTTGCCATAAGATCCTTGTAGTAATCCATCGTGTTGTAACTTTGTACAAAGGTGAATTCAATATCCGGAAACTTCTCTTCCAGCCACGGCGTAAATTCCTTGAACATGGAACGATCCCATGCATAGAAACGAATCGATATTTTCTCGTCCTGTGCCTTGTCGCTTTTACCCGCGCAGCCCGTGAACATGGTCATGACCATTGCCACCACAAGCAAAAGGCAAAGACCTCTTTTTTTCATCTTCATTTCAAACTTCCTCCTAAATCGAAACTCCCTAACTTTTAATATCTTCAACATCATAACATTTGTCTTTTTAATAATCAAGACGGCACACCGGACTCCTTCCTGTTCTTTTGGACAGAGAAAGAGGGCACCCGGCCTAACGCCAGATGCCCTCGAAGAAAAAATAGGGGGTTAAATAAGTAACATTTATCTCTATACTGCCTCTATCACAAAGCGATTTCTTCCCGTTTTTTTTGCTTCATAGAGGCATTCATCCGCATATTTGATCAACCGTTCCAAACCGGACTCTTTCGGCGTCGTCTGATACCAAAGTCCCATGCTCACGGTTACGTATTTCGAGGTTTCAGAAGCAGCGTGCGGAATTGCTAACTTTCTGAGGCCCTCCTGAATTTCAAAACAAACTTCTATTGCTGTCTGCAATTGTACTTCCTGCCATAAAATGAGGAATTCTTCTCCACCATAACGGATCACCTTTGCGTTTTTGTCAACCGCGCTGCGCAGAACCATCGCCACCTGTTTCAACACCTGATCCCCGGCCGGATGACCATAGGTGTCATTATAGAGTTTAAAATGATCAATATCTAACATCATGACACCAAACTTTTCAGGGATTCCCTTTCGCTCATATCTGCGCCTCAGCGCATCCAGTTTCTTTCGATTATAAACCTTCGTTAATTGGTCTGTGATATTCTTCTTCGCCAGACTGTGTAATACCAAAAGTGTTGCAATTAAGCCCCCAAGACTCGCCAGCAAAATCATAAAAAATGACAGTCTGGTGCGCAGTGCTTTTTCCAGTTTCAGCCTCAATTGCTGATTCTTTTGATAGTACTCAGAAAACATTAAATATTCACTTTGAATCGTCTTCGAAAATTCCTTTTCCCTATTTAATATGACCTCATCGATCTGAATCAATTTTTCATGCTGTCCGGTCTTCTTATATATTTGCTGTAGGAGTTCATAAACATTTTGCTCAGTGCCACAGCCGGCATGAATCCCTTTCTCAAGCATTTGTTCCAGAACTTTTTGAGATTCTTCGTACTTTCCGGTGAAATATAAAAATTTGCAGCGGGTGAAGGTTATGAAACATTCACCATCTAAAAATAATTCCCCTTCATTCTCCCTGTAATAAGATTCGGCTTGATCCAGATGCCGCTGTGCCTCCTCATAGTTTTCCTCCAGAATATCCACATTTGCATAGGCATCGTCCATACATGCTTTTATCTCCGGACGGATCTCTTCTTCTAAGTAAGGCAGTTGCTTTTCCAGTTGCCGTATGGCCTTTTTTGCCATTTCTATATTAGGAATTCCCAAATATACACTAATCAGATTAACATTTGCTCCATAGGGATATAAATATCCATCAGCCAGAGCAAAATCTATGACATCTTGATATTTTTCAGCTGCCGCTTCATAATCATGGAGCATGAAATAAATATTGGCAATAAACTCTTTCGCATACAAATACTCTGATTCTAATTCTTCTGTTCTCTTGGTGTGTTCCAGTAAAATCTCCACATCATAAAACTGCTGGATGCTTTTCGTGTAATCCTTGTTAAGATACTCCAGCATACCTATCATGTTTTTTATGCGCACTTCGGAGAGTTCCTGTAAGTTATCCGTTTTTTCCAAGTGTTCCCGAAGCAATGCTATTTCCCGGTCAAAGGTCTCCCTCGAGTTTATGACCGTATCTATCATGTTCCCCAGCATGTCTATATTGTTACAAAGGGCGGGACACTGTCTGATTGCCTCTAATGCCAAGGCGATCGTGGCGTAATCTCCGCTTCCGGTCAGAAAATAATCACACCGGTTCATATAAAAATAAAGCCACGCTGACAGACCTGCGTCATGGTCTATTCTACCCAATGCCTGCGCAAAAAAATTTTTTGCTCTTTCATAATCTTTTGCGTCGTAGGCCTCTATTCCCTGTACCAAAAGTTCTTCTGCCGAATCAGCCGAAAATGTCACGCCTGCCGGAAGTTCCCAGACTTGCTGGTGCGCATATGCATCCAACGCCTCATACAGAAGGTCGTTTGTTTGTTGATCAGATTTCGTATTACCGATCGCTATAATCAGCAGCATCGTCAGCGCACAAAGGAGCCCCCCTATGATAAAAGCATGTCTATTTGCTTTAAACATTTGCTTCTCCAATTCGTTGTAACACCCGTGTAAATTTCTCCTGAATCATCGGCCGATAAAAATAGAATCCTTGTCCGTATTTATATTTGTACTGCGTAAGTTTTTGCTTTTGTTCTTTTGTCTCAATTCCTTCTACAAGCAGCCGTTCTTCCCCTAATTCCTTACACATTTTTGCAATACTTTTTACCACGATCCGGCTTCTTTTATTACTCACTAAATTTTCGATCAAGGATTTATCCAGTTTAATTTCATCAAAATGCCGCTCAATCAGAAGTGATAAGTTTGAATACTCTGCTCCAAAGTCATCTAAAGAAACCCGAAAGCCTGTCTGAGACAATTCATCCATCAGCAAATATAACTGTGCATCATCTATTTTTTCAACGCTTTCTGTCACTTCAATCATGATTCTCGAAGGATCCACCTCATGTGCTTTACACACTTCTTTGATCCTTTTCACTACGTGGGTTTCCATCAATGTCACACGGGAAAAATTCACGGAAATGCAGGGATGGAAGCCCAACGATTCCCAGTGTTTAATATCCAGACAAACTGACTTTAATACAAAAAAATCTAACTCACGAATCAATCCCGATGCTTCATAATAGGGAATAAAATCATTCGGCGAAATGATTTGCCCCTTATCATTAATTCCTCTGACGAGCGCCTCCGCCCCAATAACACTATTTGTTTTCAGTTCCACCTGCGGCTGGTAATACACGACAAAACTATCAGCCGATATTTTTTGATCCAGTTCTGTTTTTCCTATAGATGGTTTTGCTGTCATCATATGTTATTACTAACTTCTCCCACTTGAAACTTTCCCACCAGATTCGACAACATAATGGACTGACTGGTCATTTCCTCACTATTGGCTGCCAACTGCTGAGATGCCGCTGCATTGCCTTGCGCCACGCCACTGATCTGCTCTACACCATGGGTGATTTCTGCATAACTATTTACCTGAGCTTCCATGCTTTCTTTGATCTGATTTACTTCCTGCACGATTTCCTTTGAATCAGAAGCAATGGATTCCAATAGTTTTGCCGTCTCATCGGTAATCAATACACCCTTCTCTACAGACTCTACAGAAGTCTCGATCAAAACAGCGGATTCTTTTGCCGCATCTGCGCTCTGTGATGCCAGCAAAGACACCTGATCAGCAACAACTGCAAATCCCCTTCCGGCTTCTCCGGCTCTTGCCGCTTCGATAGAAGCATTGAGTGCAAGCAGATTGGTCTGTGATGCGATATCATTGATCGTATCTATAATGCCTCTGATCTTCAGAGAAGCATCTTTGATCTCACTCATAGATCCGGTCATTTGCTGCATCTGTACATTTCCATTATGGATTTCTGTCCCAATCTGAACGATTCTCTCACTGATATTCTGAGTCATCTCCGTGTTTTGCAGCAGCTGGGTAGAGATCGTTTCCACTGTGGCAACTAACTCTTCTGTCACACTTGCCTGATCGGTCGCTCCTTCCGCAAGTTCCATGGAACTTTGAGATACCTGTTCCGCTCCGCCTTCCACCTGTCCTGCAACGTCCTGAATTCCTACGATCGTCTCTGAAATACTTTTTTCAAAGTTCAAAAATGCCTCTTTGATCTCAACAAAATCGCCGGTCCACTCAACTTCCGGCTGTACCGCAAAATTTCCGTTTGCAAATTCAGTCATTGCTCTTGAAATATCGTCTACATAGGAACCTAACGCACGGATCGATTTTCTTAAGTTGTGTGCCAGGCTTCCAAGTTCATCTCCTGCACGATATTCCAACTGTACATGCAGATTTCCTTCAGAAAGTTCCTTTGCAACCATCTCTATTTCCGTTAAGGGAGTCGTGATAAGACCTACGATCTTTGATCCGATTGCCCGTGCGATGAAGACCGAGATAATAACCATTAAAATGATAACTGGCACTACCGCATAAAAGATCAGATTGTTTCTTTGCAGTTTTTTATTCAGTTCCACATCTAATACGCCATTGACTTCCTTTACCAACGCGATCTGTTCACTTAAAGCAGGGGCACATTCCATCAAAATTCTCTGCTTTGCAACTTCGATATCTCTTGCTTCAATTTCATCAATAATGCTGTATCCGATGGTTCTCCATGCATTTACTGAATTTACATATCTCTCGTATAATTCATCATCCACCAGTCCACTGTTCTCTACAACCAGCAGTTCCTTGTCAAAATCTTCCATTTTTTCGTCAATGATCTGCTTATAGTGTTCATAACTGGAAGGATCATTTTGTAGTGCCATTTCTCTTAAATTTCTGGCCGCAATATTGATATCCAACCGAATGGTCTCCACCGCATCATAGGCCCGATTCACTCCGTTAATGTAACTGATAAAACTTCTTCTTAAACTGAAAATAGAACTCAATGCCATGATTGCAACAAGCACCATCATAGCAATGACTAAACCATAACCATAATAAAGTTTCTTTTTGACACTTGCATCTTCTCCGCGTTTCTTCAGTGTCATTACCAAATCCTTCGTTCCACACTCCCTCGATTTCATTTCCTCTGTTCCTCCCCATGTGTTTTCATTTCTTGAAATCAAATGATCCTTCTGCCCAAAACATTTTTTCCTTGACATTTTTTGGCTTTTTTTTACAATATGGTATATTAACATGTTGGCAGTTTCCTTCAACTCTTTTGACTCAAACGGTTCATTTCAGACTCAAACGGTTTCTGCCTACTTGAAAAGGAGCATGGACTATGGTAATTGCACTCATTGATGACAGCCCGCATGAACGAAACTATCTGTCTTCGCTTATTATGAACGAATTTGAGAAACTGCAGATTCCCATTAAGCAATTTAATTTTTTTGAAAGTGGGGAAGATTTTTTAGGTCAGAACGATCTGAATCATTATGATCTGATCATTCTTGATATTTTTATGGAAGAAATGACGGGTATTGATGTGGCACATCAAATACGTCAGCAGAATCCGTATGTGCGTATTGTCTTTTGCTCCACAAGCAATGATTTTGCCTGCGAGAGTTATAATGTTGGCGCCAGTTATTATATTCAGAAGCCTGCGACACCCCAGAGTATTGCACAGATGATCCAACGTTTGAATATCGAAGATTATGAGTTCCGGCGCTTTATTCAGTTTCCGGACCGGCAACAGGTATTGCTGCGCAATATTATCTATGCCGAGTATTCTAACCATGTGATCACCATATACGAAAAACAGGAGCGGGAGACAAACACCCGTCTTTCCTTAAATCAGTTCGCAGAACTGGTTGCAGACGTTCCTTATCTGATCGCCTGCAACAAAGGAACGATCGTCAATCTACATGAAGTTGCCAAATGGAATGAGGATTCCTTCCTTATGAAAAACAGTGCAACGCTTCCCATCAGCCGCCGGAAAAAGAAGGAGGTTGAACATGCTTATAAACAATTTTTATTTACATTAGCCAGAAAGGATTTGTGACCATGACTGTATCGCTAGTTGAAGAAATTCTTCACGCCCTTGTAAACTATGTGCCTTATATTGCCTTCATCTTCTGTATTTTCAATTCGGAATACAAATGCAGCGAAGGTTTTCTTGTATGCATGGTTGCGCTTTCCAGCCTCCTGCAAGTGATCTTTTTGATCATCCCTCATTTTCTCACGGATTATTCCAGCGAACTTTTAAGTCTGGCTTTAACGCTCGGCAGTTTCGTATTTTATCTCGCTGTGATAAAAGTTGATTTTTTTCAAGCGCTTTTCCGGCTTCTCATGGTCAATAATATCGCCAACATCATCGTCGTTCCGGCAAAATGTCTGGAGGGAATCCTATTTCCTTCTTATGCCCTGGAATTATCCCATTGGACCTATTCCCTTTGCCTTACCATCGTTCAGGGGCTGATCTTGATCCCGACCGCCTGGTGTTTTCAAAGGTGGTATCCCAAAGCGGAACAGATGCTGATCGACTCTAATATCTGGCGCTTTCTCTGCTTTGTGCCGGTGGTTTTTTATGTGCTGTGGTATTACATTTTTTATTTTTCAAGTGACATTCCGGCTCTCTCCATGGCTTTGAGACCCAGAACTACCTTTTTTATGCTCTTTTTATTGTTAGGACAACTATGTATTTATGCTTGTATCTTAAATTTTGCTGTGACTTATAATAAACTGATCCTTATGAAGGAAGAGAGTAATCAGTTAAATATTCAGATCATGCAGTATCAGGATTTTCAGCATCAGATACAGGATATCCGTGCCATGCGGCATGATCTGCGCCACCACATTACACTCATGTGCAGTTACGCAGATCATGATAGATATGAAGAATTGAAAGATTACCTCCACAGTTACGCAAAACAGTTACATGACAGCCAGACCATTGTGTATTGCAATCTTCTTCCATTAAATATGCTTTTGGTGTACTACAGTAAATTATGCCAGGCATCAAATATCTCTTTAGATGTTCAGTTGCATATTCCGGACAGCCTTGCACTTGCAGACAATGAGATCACAGTCCTATTTGGAAATCTTTTAGAAAACGCCTATGAGGCATGCAGCACACAGAACACAGAAAACAAACAGATTACCTTTCACGGACTTTGCCAACAACAGCAGGTAGTATTCACCTTGGACAATACCTATGATAACGCCATCCTACTTGATTCTGATCATCATTTTCTTTCCAGTAAACATGACGGAAATGGATTTGGCACAAAGTCTGCGGAACATATTGTTAAAAAATATCATGGCACGATCGATTTTCAGCCAAATGAACAGTTATTTTGTGTTTCCATTATGCTTCCGTTATAGTTCCTTAATGCATCAATCAGTTGTTTATTGCTCTTTATCGTTGTTGCATCAATATAGTTTTCTGAACCTTCAATCCCCGCTTCCTTCGCGATCTGTGATACGGTAAGCGGATTATCACCGGAAACAACCTTAATCTGAACGTCCTGCTTTGCAAAATATCTGAACGTCTGTTTTGCATTCTCCAGTTACAGCACTCTTTCCCCGGATAAGGTACGTTCCTCCACTTGGCTTTGGTAATTCTATAAAGATCAGCTGATTCTGGTATACTGCCGCAGCGGTAATCGGAGTAAGCAGGC
>CAMBUC010000044.1 GCA_945871045.1 uncultured bacterium | reverse complement strand
GGAGATCGTTGAAGGTGTCGGATAAAAATCCTGCACCTGCTCCGGCATATAATGAATATCCCTCAAATATTCGGCCAGTTCGATCGCCTCCGTCAGTGTCGCTCCCGGATGTGATGACATGAGATAAGGCACAAGGAATTGCTTTTTGCCAAGTTTCTCATTCATACGATTATAACGATCTACAAATTCGCGGTAAACTTCCGGTGCCGGTTTCCCGAGTTTGTCCAAAACTTTCTTTGAGATATGCTCCGGAGCAACCTTTAACTGACCACTGACATGATGCTCACAGAGTTCCCGCAAAAATGCATCACTGGGGTCTGCCAATACATAATCAAAGCGAATACCGGAACGGATAAATACTTTTTTTACTCCCGGCAGTTCCCTTAATTTGCGTAATAACTGAATGTAGTCCTTATGATCTGCCTCCAGATTATTACAAGGTTTCGGAAACAGGCATTGCTTCTGCGGGCAGACACCTTTTGTCAACTGCTTCTGACAGGAAGGATGCCTGAAATTCGCAGTGGGCCCGCCCACATCATGGATATATCCTTTAAAATCCGGCTCGTAAGTGAGTTTTTTCGCCTCCTCGACGATGGATGCATGACTTCTGGTCTGGATCGTCCGTCCCTGGTGGAAGGTCAAGGCACAGAAATTACATCCGCCAAAGCAGCCGCGGTTGCTGATCAAAGAAAACTTTACTTCACGGATCGCCGGAATACCGCCTGCCGCTTCATACATCGGGTGATAAGTGCGCATATATGGCAAAGCATATACGCGATCCATCTCCTCCTGCGTCAAAGGCTTTGACGGGCGGTTCTGCACCACAAACAATTTATCATCATAGGTCTCATACAGCGGTTTTGCAACGAAATGATCCGTGTTGCAATACTGCATATAAAAACTCTTAGCATAAGCCTCTTTGGAACTTCTCACCTCTTCAAAAGATGGCAGTTCAAGGGCTTGTGACTGTTCCAACAGTTCCCGGTCTCTGGTTTTATAGACGGTTCCGTCAATGAACGTGATATCCTTTACCGCAATGCCGCTGTTTAAGGCATCTGCAATCTCGATGATACTATGCTCACCCATGCCATAGGAGATCAGATCCGCTCCCGCGTCCAACAGGACAGACCGACGGACTTTATTGGACCAGTAATCATAGTGTCCCAGTCTGCGCAGGCTCGCCTCAATACCGCCAACAATGATCGGTGTATGCTTATAGGTACGCCGGATCAGATTACCGTACACAACAACCGCATAATCGGGGCGCTTACCCATCTCGCCGCCGGGCGTATAGGCATCTGTCTCACGGCGCTTTTTGGACACCGAATAATGGTTCACCATGGAGTCCATATTGCCGCCGGACACAAGAAAGCCAAGTCGCGGCTCTCCGAATACCTGTATGCTTTTTTCGTCTTTCCAGTCGGGCTGCGGAATGATGCCCACCGTATATCCATGTGACTCCAGAAGGCGGCTGATGATCGCCGGACCAAAGGAAGGATGATCCACATACGCATCCCCGATCACATACACAAAATCAAGTTGTCCCCAGCCTCGCTTATTGCAGTCTTCTCTTGTCACAGGTAAAAAATCATGTATCATAATATTCCTCGCTCTTTTGTAACTGCTCTCAGTTACTCAACAAAATATTTTACCATGACCGAAGCGAATTTACAACCTGAACTGGCATTTACGGTGTCAGATTCCCATCGCAGGAAATATATCACCGTTGCTATTTCGATACAAATATTTCTGATTCAAGGCTGGCATATTCCAACGGGATCTCAGTAATATTGCTCTTATCCAAAATCACTTCATAGACAGTTCCGTTTTTTACCATATATCCCGGCACTTCCTTTTGGTTACGCCACTTTAGATTTAAGATACCGTGCCATCCTTCTGAATCAAAATAGAAATCATCCCGCTTAATTTTATTCTTTCATAATATTCGAAAATGTTCTTGATAATTCACTTATTTTCTTTGCAATACTATTCTCACCATCTTCTATTTTTTTAGATGGTGCAGTTAGATTTAATTGTTTTAATCTTTTTTGTATTGCCATTCTTCCATAGAAAAATCTCCAACGTTGCATATTAATTTGAGCTGCAAACCAAGCCATCTCAGAATACGTCATTCTGTATTTCGGTATCAAAACCCTTACTGCACTGCCACCATTCCCTCTAGCCATAAATCTCCAGGGTTGAACACAGGCTTGACCAAAACAAGTAACCGTAATAGCTCCGTTTTCAAAAACTTCACTACTAGCATCATTGACCAATCTAACAATACTATTTTGTGGATCACCTGATGAAACATAAGGACACGTACCAGCTAAGTAATTACTTTCACCGATTGATTTTCCGCCTAAAACAGTAAAAAACTCCTCTATATTACCAGATTTTCCATATGGAAGTTTCGGTAACTTATCATCATTTATTGGGAAATTCGTGAGAACCTCATCTGCAATATCCTCAATACATAATGATGCTGTCAAAATAGATTTTGTAATATTCTCTATAAATACATTCTGCTCTTCTTCAGACAACTCTGGTTGTGGCAAATACTGTTCTGGTGAAAATTCAGCTCCAGGTTCCATTATCTGTGATGCTGATACTATAGTAACAAGTCTTGATTTTACCTTTTTGTTTTTCATAAACTTCTTAAACAAATCTAATATTTCTGGTAATTGCGAACCTTCTACTTCAACTCTTTTGCCTTTTAACTTTTTATATCCATCGTTCCAAATTTTTGCCATAAATATCTTATCACTTTTAAGTTGTGGCCTATGTGCCTGTGCAATCATTATTGATGTATCAACAGCTGTTGGGTAAAATAAATCACCCGGCAAACTAATCATCCCTAAAACAGAATGCTTTTTCAAAAATTCACCACGCCATACAGCATTATCATCATCAGCAAAAATACCAGATTTAACAACAACCGCCATTAGCCCCATTGTTTGCAAAGATTCCATTGCCAATGAAATAAAATCTCGTTCCGGTTCTTCGTCCTGAGAAAAAGGAGGATTCAGCAAAACTTTCGTAAATTTATTCTTTACATTTTCTTTGCTACTCTCTTCAAAACAACTTACATTCTCAATATGACTCTTTCCATCACCTCTAAAAAACATATTAAGTGCAGCTAAAGACCAAACTGTAGGATTTGTATCAAACCCATACAACGACTCCTTCACTATTTCCGACGGTATTCCTAATTTTTTTGATGTCTTCATCATACGATCAAAGGATGCAACCAAAAATCCACCGGAGCCACATGCTATATCAATAACTTTATCCTTCGCTGTTACATCAATTAACTCTGCACAATATTTCGTAATGTGTCGCGGAGTAAAAACAATTCCTAATGAATTATTATCATATCCATATCTGATAAATGCTTCATATAATAAACCCAAAAAATCTGTGTCTGTTTGCAAAATTGATTTAATATTAAGTTTTTTAAGCAAAAATACTATTTTACTAATCTTATTAGATAATCTGTTATAATCTCCAACTGTTAATTTAAGTGTTTCTATTAATTGTTCTTTCTTATTTTCCTCAAAATGATCTGTTGACTTAATTGCCGCTGATACTAAATCATTAATAGACTCCAATTCCTTGCCGTCCTCTAAGTCAATCTCACCCCAATACAATGCGGTAATAACTGCTCCTAGTACTTTAGGGCGCAATGACGGCTCTATTTTTGCCGATCTTAATATTGCTGACAATTCTATTGCAGTATTTATATAATCCGATATTTGTGGAATAGAAACCTCAGTAGTACCGTTATTAGTAACTAAAGCACCATCCACCTCAAAAACACTTGGAAAACTAGTTAATTCATATCCTTTAGATGTTAATGGCGTCCATTTTGTATCATTCCAAAAAAATGATTTAAAAAGATACCCATGATCCTCTTCTCCTGCAACACCTACTGCAATTCTAATTTTATACGTTCCTTTTTTATTAATTGAATCAGCATATTCCATCGCTTCTGATATTGCATTATCAATTTTCTTTATATGATTTTTGGCTTCGACAACAATTAACGGAAGTGATTTTTTGCACACAATAAAATCTGGTTTTGTTCCATCAAGTCCACAATCTGGCAAGAAATCTTCAATCTCATGCTCTTCCAAAAAATCTCCACCTTTTTGAGGATGTCTCACGTCCCATCCTTTCTGTCCAGCAATATCTCTCACCAAGTATCTACATCTCGACTCTGCTCTTTTCCCTTTAGCCATACCAGCACCTCCAAATGTTATCTTGTTCATATATAAGTATAACTCATTTAGCAAAATCGAACAAGAGTTCTATTTGTCTTTTTTCCTTTTTTATTACCCTATCAGCCCTCTACACTATAAGCCCTTACTGTATTTCCTCCCAGTGTAAGCACTTCTGCCACTACGAAAGCATACAAGATTTGCGATTTAGATTCTTATCGTTCATTTTTCTCCATGTAAAATAAGAATTCAAGAACGCATCAGCGTTCTTGCTGCGGAATGCGCGTCTGCTTTGCAGACATTTTCAAATGCGCTTTCCTGCAATCCGCCGGAGGCTTTATCTCATGATAGTCTCCCTCCGCTCGAAACTTCCGTCCAGCACCTGTTCATAGGAATCAATGTAATAATGTGCCAGCGCACGTTTTTCGTCATCCTGTGCACGGGAATACCCGTCCGACACGGCGCACACCTTCATGCCGGCGTTAAGTCCTGCGCGGATACCCTGTGGAATGTCCTCAAAGACCAGACAGTCAGCGGGAGCGATACCGATCTTGTCCGCAACAGCGAGAAACACATCCGGTGCGGGCTTTCCCCGCTTCACTTCGTTGGCAGTCAGCACACCGTCCATGTAATCATAAAAACCGTGGGCGTCTGCGACTGCATCCAGAAGGATGCGGGCGTTGCTGGTAGCGATCCCCATGCGGATCCCACGCGCTTTCATTTCCTCCAGAAAAGGCATAAGCCCCGGCTTTACCGGCACTTCATGCTGATATTTATCAATGGCCATCTGCACCCAGATATCCATCAACTCTTCCACGCTCTCCGTCAGCGGATAGGTTCGCACAAAATACTCCGCCGTTTCTCTAAAACTCATCCCTTCGATGGCTCGCTCCAGTTCGTCTGTCATGGGAAGGCCATGTGCTGCCATAAATTCATTGTCGATCCCACGCCACATCCACATAGAATCTACCATCGTTCCGTCCAGATCAAAAATGATCCCTTTGATTCCTTCTAACATCGTAAACTATCCTCTCTGTCGTAAATAAGATATTTCTTCTTTCGTAAGCGCACGGTATTCCCCCGGCGACAATGATTCATCCAGCGTAAGGGAGCCCATGGAAAGACGTTTGAGTTCCAGTACCGGTTTATGGACCACATCAAACATCCGCTTGATCTGATGAAATTTGCCCTCGCAGATGGTGATTTGCACATGGGAGATCACATTTGACTTCAAAATCACCAGTTTGGCAGGTTTGGTCAGTTTCTTTTCCCCGATATCCATGCCCTGCGCAAATAATGCCACATCATCTTCCGTTACGATCCCATCGATCATCGCTTCATAGGTTTTGGGAATATGTTTGGAAGGACTAAGCAGATCGTGGGCAAGTTCCCCATCATTCGTAATAAGAAGCAAACCTTCCGTATCCAGATCCAATCTCCCCACCGGAAAGAGATCCTTTCGCTTGTGATCGGTGATATAATCCAAAACGGTTGGATAACGATGATCCTCCGTTGCAGATACACAGCCTTTGGGCTTATTCAGCATGAAATATTCATATGCTGCATAGCCCACCTTCACATGATCTACCAAAACCTCGGTTTGATCGGGATCAAATTTCTCATCCGGATTTTGACAAGAGTGGCCATTTACTTGTACTTTCCCGGCGCGGATCATTTTTTTCACTTCGCTTCGTGTGCCAACCTGCATATCTGCTAAATATTTATCTAATCTGATCAGACTCATAAGACTTCCTCTCTAAAATGAAAGATCAAAACTAAAAATCGATCGTTACTTGTTTCAGGAACAAAAGATACGGATAGGGGTTCACTGAAGTTTCAATTCCATTTTCATCATCATAATAAATTCCAACATGTAAATGTACCGGAAACTTTCCGACGGTTCCCTCAATATTACTATACCCGCTATCACCCGCAAACCCCAGTAACTGTCCTGCTGAGACGGTCACTCCCGGTTCCATGCCATCGGCATAGTCAGAAAGGTGGGCATAATAATAATAGATGTCACCGGCGCTTCGGATGCCGATGCGATATCCCCCTTGCGGAAGCCAGCCTTTTTTCTCGACCGTTCCATCTGTCATGGATAGCACCGGAAACAAGCCGCGCGTATTCGGCTCCAGCATGATATCCGTTCCTTCATGGCCCCGATCACCGCCAAAGGTACGCGTATTCATCCAGGAATCCTCAAAAGCAGCCCCATAACCGGTATGATACTTGGATAAGGGGATTGGAAAGATCTGAAGTTCCTTACGGATCACTGCGTCGATCTTTTGCGGCGCAATTCCGCTTTTGTATGTTGCCTTTGATCCATCCGGCGTCCGGTCAGCATTTCCTTCGTGAACAGAATTCACGGTACCATCCGTTAACATGCGGTCGCATAACATAACATTGAGGGATGCAAGTGCAAGGAGCAGTAAGAAAAGTCTTGTGATTTTTTTCATAAACCATAACCGCCTGACATAAATTGTGTAATATGAAATATCCATTATTGTCGCGTTATGCTTCAAAAAAATACATAGTTTCTTATATGATCATCCTGTTTCTCATATTCCTACTGAAGGAACCTTCTGTTGCCATTGAAGGGGCCAGATTTGGACTGCTGTTATGGGCAGAACATCTGCTTCCCAGTTTGCTGCCTTTTCTGATCCTTACACAACTTTTGATACGAAGCGGATATCTGGATGCGATGATGAATAAATTACACATCTCCTATCCGTATTTTGTGCTTCTGGCAGGAACACTATTTGGCTTTCCCATGGGGGCAAAACTGACCGTTGATCTATATGCAGAAGGAAATCTGAGTGAAAAGGAAGCATCTCTTTTATTTATTCTGGCAAATCAGATGAGCCCTGCATTTGTTGGCGGATATATCTTAACCGAAACACTGCATATGCCGGCATTGATCCCTGCCACATATCTGATCCTGTATGGACCCTCTGTCTGCTATGCGCTCCTACAACTGCATCGGCAGCACAATCACTCCGAAACGGGCAGTCTCCGCTTCAAACACAAAAAATCGGCATCCGGACTACAGATGGATCTTGCAGTCCTAGATGCCGGTATGATGAACAGTTTTGAGATCATGTTGAAACTAGGCGGTTATATTATGCTTTTTTCAATCCTATCTTCCTTATGCAAACATGTTCTGATCGAGTTTCCTGCCTTTTGTACATTTCTGACTGGAATACTGGAGATCACAGGCGCCGTCCGCATGATCAATGACTATTTCTCAAACGCATATGTTACATATGTTGCCATTCTCGCTGCAACTGCATTTGGTGGCTGCTCCGGAATTGCTCAGACCGCTTCCATCATCCGCACCGGTCAAAAAGGCACCGATCTTTCTATGAGTCACTATATACGAGGGAGAATACTCGTCGCAGCTGTCACTGCACTGTGCGCCGCACTCTTATATCCGTTCATTACATAAAATGATCAGGACTCCTGTGGCATCACTGTTGCAGTCTGGGGCTTCGAATGATCTGTTTCCGGTTTTACAGGCTCTGGATCCGCCAGTTCCGGATCTGCCTGCGGCATTAACTCTGCCCGGTTCGCAAGAACCACCTGAAGGGAACTGTTCAGTCCGGTGATCAGATTCTCATAACGTGCCTTGGAACCTTCGATGGCACCGGAAAGAATGGCTTCTAAGTTCTTCAAGAGTTCGTCCGTATAACTGATAGCGCTCAGACGGATATTATTCGCATCATTGGTTGCATTGTCCAGAATCTCCTGAGCCTGCTTGGTTGCGATCATAACGACCTCATTTGCCTGGGCATATGCCTGCTGCATGATCTGATGCTCACTGACCAGTTCGGAATGTGTGACCTCTGCCTGAGCAATGATCGTATCTGCTTTTGCCTGTGCATCTGCAAGGATCGCTTCTTTATTGCTGATCATCTTCTGATAGCGTTTGATCTCTTCCGGTGTACGCAGACGAAGTTCTGTTAAGATTTCTTCGATCTGATCCTTGTTTACAATGATTTTATTTGAAGAGAATGCCTGCGGCTTGCAGGAGTCTATGTACTGTTCTAATTCTTCAATTGTCTGTTCAATCTTGCTATTCATGTTTCTCTCCTTTTTTAATGCCATACTTTTGATAAATACGGTCAATCAATTGTTCCGGAACAAAATGTGAAATATCACCACCATACGCAGCAAATTCCTTTACGATCGTCGAACTAAGATAGGAATATTGTAAACTGGTAGTAAGAAAGACCGTCTCAATCTCATCGTATTCCACGTGGTTCGTCTGTGCAATCTGAAGTTCATATTCAAAATCAGTTACCGCCCGAAGTCCCCGAATAATGATGGTAGCACCGATCTCGCGGGCAAAGTCTACCAAAAGCCCCTGAAATGATACAACCTTTACATTTGGAAGATCAACGATTAACTCTTCTAACATACTAACACGTTCATCTACAGAAAACAATGAATTTTTCGCACTGTTATTTAATACTGCAACATATAATTCGTCTACGATGTTGGCAGAACGTCTGATAATATCTAAATGTCCATTCGTTACCGGGTCAAAACTTCCGGGATAGATCGCTCTTTTCATTCTGATCTCCTCTTTTCATTCTGCATCTTCATTTTTTTCAAAGACAGAAATACATGTTTATTCGTTTTATACATTTTTTCTCTTAACAATGTATAACCAAGTTCACCGACGTAAGAAAAATCCGTATGTTCCTCCGCCTCAATGATGATCAGTGCATCTTCCCTCACAATCGATGAATGAGCAAGATAATGTAAAATATCTGGTTCTAAATTCTGATTATAAGGCGGATCCAGAAAGATCAGGCCAAAGCAATAGGTTCCTTCCAACTGCCTGAGGGCAGTCAACACATCGGTATTCATGACCATACACTGGTCTGCAAGTTTTGTGAATTCCATGTTTTCACGGATCACTTCACAGGCTTTTTTATTGTTGTCCACAAATACGCAGTAGGAACTTCCGCGGCTGATCGCTTCCAATCCGATCTGTCCACTGCCTGCAAACAGATCCAAAAAATACGCCCCCTCCAGTTCCGGTGAAAGGATATTGAACAAGGTTTCTTTGATGCGGTCTGTCGTAGGTCTTGTATCTTTTCCCTGCAGTGTCTTAAGCGGAAGCCTTCTTGCTTTTCCTGCGATGATTCTCATAGGTGTCACCTCATTTCATATGATTGGTGTTATGCTTTTTCAAGCATTTTCTTTAAGAGTGTCAAAACGGACTGAACGGATTGTGCGCGAACTTCTGAACGGTCTCCGGTAAAGAGATGCTTCTCTACACAGGTTTCACCGTTACAGAAACAGCCCATATAAACAAGCCCCACCGGTTTCTCACGGGTGCCGCCGTCAGGACCTGCGATGCCGGTAGCAGACACAGCGACTTCACAGCCCGCCGCTCTTGCTGCGCCCTCTGCCATCTCTTTGGCTGTCTGCTCACTGACCGCGCCATACGTTTCCAACGTCTCGTGGGACACTCCCAGCAGTTTTTCTTTTGCTGCATTTGAATATGTGACATACCCTTCGCCAAACCGGGAAGAAATACCCGGCACATTCACAAGCGTCCCGGCGATCAAACCGCCGGTGCAGGATTCGGCAGTGGTCACATGTAATTGTTTTTGTTCAAGGAGTGCTGCAACCTCAAATTCAATGCCTGATTCATTCATTATCTCTGCTCCTTTAAGACATCCTTATTCTTGATCAGATAATCGCAAAGAGAAACAACCGTAAGGATCAGTGCCACCCATGTCAGAAGCAGCCCCAGAACCTCAAAAAAGCGTCCCGGAAAATCCAAAATCAGTACAATGATCATTAACATCTGAAAAGTTGTCTTGAATTTTCCCCAATAACTTGCTGCGATCACAACGCCGTTATCCGAGGCCACCAGACGAAAACCGCTGATAATGAACTCGCGGCTGATGATCACGATCACCATCCATGCCGCCAGTTGTCCGGTAGCCACCAGACAGATGAGTGCTGCGCATACAAGCAGTTTATCAGCAAGCGGGTCCATAAATTTGCCGAAATTTGTCACAAGATTGTATTTTCTTGCAATCCTTCCATCAAAAAGATCGGTCAGGCTGGCAACGATAAAAATCGCAACTGCGATATAGTTGCTGTATGGAACGATCGGAACGAGTAAAAAGAATACAAAAAACGGTATCAAAAATATTCGAAAGATCGTTAATTTGTTTGGTAAATTCATTTTCATATGATTTCCCCCATCAGATCATAGTCTAAGGCACCGGTCACCCGAACCTTCACAAAATCACCGGACATCAGTTCCTCGTCCGTATGGATAAAAATATAGCCATCTACTCCGGGCGCATCCCGATACGTGCGGGCCACGTAAGCATTTTCGTCCGCTACTTTGCCTTCGATAAATGCCCAAAGTTCCCTTCCCTTCATGGCTTCATTCATGTCAAAAGCGATCTCCTGCTGAAGTTCCATCACTTCATCCCGCCAGGTCAGTTTTGTTTCCTCGTCCAACTGATCTTCAAATTCGGCTGCCGGAGTGTTTTCCTCCGGTGAATAGGGAAATGCCCCCAGACGATCAAATTCTGCCCAGTTTAAAAACTCCAGCAACTCTTCATGGGCCTCCGGTGTCTCGCCGGGAAAACCACAGATCAATGTCGTTCGAAGACAGATATCAGGAATCTCTTTGCGAAGAAACTCGATCCGATCTGCCAGTTCTGCGCCGGTGGTACGTCTGCCCATCCGTTTTAAGATCCGGTCATTTACATGCTGGACCGGCATGTCTAAATAATGAACAACTTTTTCATTCCGTTTGATCGCTGCGATCAGATGTTCATCGATCTCT
>CAMBUC010000043.1 GCA_945871045.1 uncultured bacterium | reverse complement strand
GATCATTTAGATGAAATGATAGAAGAAGCTGTGAAGGAAGAACTTTCATCGTTACCTGAACATGATGTAAGGTCACAGACCGATATCCCGGCTGCACCGGTTGAAAAAGCAACACCGAAGGCAACGGATCTCTATAATATTAACAAGAAAGATATCATGAAGGAGGAAAAATCAATGGATACCATGGATACAACAGTAACAAACGCAACCTTACAGACTGCAGAGCCGGCTGTAGAGGCAGATATCAAAACAGCAGTAATGGGCAGCGAAGTCACCGATGAGGTTTCTGTGATTACTGCCGGAACAAAGATTAAAGGAAATATGGAAACTACCGGATCTTTTGAAATCGAAGGAAAGATCGAAGGCGATATTAAGTGTAACGGCAAATTAACCGTGATCGGTACGATCGTAGGTAATAGTGCGTCTTCAGAGTTTTTTGCTGATTCCGCTCACATTGAAGGAGAGGTTGTAAGTTCCGGTACTGTAAAAGTAGGTCTTGGATCAGTGATCATCGGAAACATTACCGCAACTTCTGCAGTGATCGCAGGAGCAGTGAAAGGTGATATTGATGTGCAGGGACCGGTTGTTGTAGATACTTCTGCAGTCATCATGGGTAACATTAAGTCTCGTTCTGTACAGATTAATAATGGTGCAGTGATCGAAGGATTCTGTTCTCAGTGCTACTCTGATGTAGATGTTGAGAGCCTGTTTTCAAAAAACAAATAAAAAGCAACAAATAACGTTCATACAGACTGTCAGGGAGAAGACCATATGAAGCGAATCTTATTAAAACTGAGTGGCGAAGCAATTTCCGGAAGTAAGGGTTTTGGATTTGATGAGGCAACTGTTGTTGGCGTTGCAAAGCAGGTAAAACAGATCGTAGATGCCGGCGTAGAGGTTGGTATCGTGATCGGAGGAGGTAATTTCTGGCGTGGACGTACAAGTAATACGATCGATCGCACAAAAGCAGATCAGATCGGTATGCTTGCAACCGTTATGAATTGTATTTATGTATCGGAGATCTTCCGTTCAGAAGGTATGATGACAAATGTTCTTACACCCTTTGAGTGTGGAAGTTTTACAAAACTTTTCTCAAAAGATCGTGCAAATAAATATTTTTCAAAGGGAATGGTAGTGTTCTTTGCAGGTGGTACGGGGCATCCGTATTTTTCCACAGACACCGGAACAACACTGCGTGCGATTGAGATTGAAGCAGACGGCATTTATCTTGCAAAAGCAATTGACGGTGTCTATGACAGCGATCCGAAGACCAATCCAGACGCGAAGAAATATGATACGATCTCTATAGAGGAAGTTATTGAAAAGAAACTTGCAGTGGTTGATATGACGGCCTCTGTAATGTGCATGGAAAATCATATGCCCATGTATGTATTTGCATTGAATGAAGAAAATAGTATTGTAAATGCAGTAAATGGCAAATTTAACGGAACGATCGTGACCGTGTAATATTAGGAGGGGAATCGCTATGGATGAAAGATTAAACATCTACGAAGAAAAAATGAAAAAAACTATGAACAATCTGTCAGAGGAGTATGGCGGAATTCGAGCAGGACGTGCAAATCCGCATGTTCTGGATAAATTGCGTGTAGATTATTATGGAACACCTACCCCCATTCAGCAGGTTGCAAACGTAAATGTACCTGAACCCCGGATGATCCAGATCCAGCCTTGGGAGGCTTCCATGGTTAAGGCAATCGAAAAAGCGATCATGACTTCAGATCTTGGTATTAATCCTACCAATGATGGAAAATTGATCCGGTTAATCTTCCCGGAACTTACAGAGGAGCGTCGTAAGGAATTAGCAAAGGACGTTAAGAAGAAAGGCGAGAATGCTAAGGTAGCGATTCGTAATATTCGCCGCGATGGAAATGATGCATTTAAGAAACTTTCTAAGACAGAAGACATTTCTGAGGACGAGATCAAGGATCTTGAGGATGCACTGCAGAAACTTACAGACAAGTACATCGCAAATGTTGATAAGGCAGTAGAGGAGAAGACAAAAGAGATCCTTACTGTATAAAACAAAAGGGAAGTGGGGCATGCTTATGCAGTGCCCCCTTTTTTAAAGGAGGAATATTCATGGGTGTACCGCAGCATATTGCAATCATCATGGACGGTAACGGAAGATGGGCCAAACGAAAAGGTTTACCAAGAACTGCCGGACACACGGCAGGTGCAAAAAATGTGGAAGACGTTTGTTTGGCAGCAAAAAAACTGGGAGTGAAGTATCTGACGTTATATGCGTTTTCGACAGAGAACTGGAGCCGTCCGGACGCAGAAGTGAAGGCGCTTATGAAGTTGCTTTCCGGATATCTTGATAAATGTATACAAACTGCCCATGAACACAAGATGCACATTCGCGTGATCGGAGATATCAGTCGCCTGGAGCCTAAATTTCAAAAACAGATCATGGAGGCTGACCGTGTTTCCTCTGTTTATGATGAATTGAATCTGACAATTGCCATCAATTATGGCAGTCGTGATGAAATGCTCCGGGCGATGCGAAATGTATGTAAGGATGTTCAGGATGGCAATCTTCAGATCGAGGATCTGACAGAAGCGTGTTTTGGCGGATATCTGGACACAAAGGAGCTTCCGGATCCGGATCTTCTGATCCGTACCAGCGGGGAACAAAGACTGTCAAACTACTTGTTGTGGCAGTTGGCATACAGCGAATTTTATTTTACAGATGTGCCCTGGCCGGATTTTGATGAAAAGGAACTGAAAAAAGCAATTGATGCTTATGAAAACCGTGACAGACGTTATGGAGGGCTCAAGGAGGAATAATTATGTTTCGTACAAGATTGATCAGTGGAGTGATTCTTGTTCTTCTGGCGCTTGTTTTTATCATCAGCGGCGGCTGGATCTTGTGGGGTGTTTCGCTTGCCCTCTCATTGATTGGTTTAATGGAGATCTACCGCGTATTTCAGATTCATAAAACAGAACTTGGTCTGGTGGGTTATGTGTTGACGATCGTATATTATATGTTACTTGGAGCAGCAACAGAATATGGGATACCGATCAACTGGTTATTATATGTGATCATCGTAATGATGGTGTTTCTGTTCATTATGGTAAATCGTTATCCAAAGTTCCACAGTACGCAGATTATGCAGGCAGTGTTTGGCGTGCTTTATGTTGGCGTGATGTTTTCGTTTTTATATCAGACGAGAATGCTTACAAACGGTACATATACAGTATGGCTGATCTTCCTCTCATCCTGGGGCTGCGATACATGTGCATACTGTGTAGGAAAATTGATCGGTAAACATAAGATGTCACCGGTCCTTTCACCAAAAAAATCTGTGGAAGGAGCCGTTGGCGGTGTGGTAGGAACGATGCTTCTGACTTATATTTATGCTCGCATATTTGCATCACAGATGGACATCACACATGCACAGGTGTGTGTGTTAACTGCGATCAGTGCCGCAGGGGCTTTACTTTCCATGGTAGGGGATCTGACCGCGTCAGCCATCAAGCGAAATTACGATGTAAAGGATTATGGCAAACTGATTCCCGGACACGGTGGTGTTCTTGATCGATTTGATTCGGTGATCTTTACAGCACCGGTCATTTATTTCCTTGCATTTTATTTTATGAAATAAGGTACGCGAAAGTAAGAGTGTGATAGAAGGGATGTAATATGAAAAAGATAGCAATACTTGGATCGACCGGTTCTATCGGTACACAGACACTGGACATTGTCCGTACGCAGGGTGATCTGCAGGTAACAGCAATGTCTGCCGGACATAATATCGATCTGTTTGAACAGCAGATCCGTGAGTTTTTACCGAAAAATGTGGCAGTATGGGAAGAAAAGGATGCGTTAGATCTGAAATCCCGTGTGGCAGATCTCGGAGTGAAAGTGCATTATGGTATGGAGGGACTTATTGATATTGCAGCGGATCCGGACAGCGAGATCTTAGTAACGGCTATCGTCGGAATGATTGGTCTTCGTCCCACGGTGGCTGCGATCCAGTCAGGCAAAAACATCGCACTTGCAAATAAGGAAACACTCGTTACTGCCGGACATTTGATCATGCCCATGGCAAAAGAATATGATGTTTTGATCCTTCCGGTAGATAGTGAACATTCTGCGATCTTTCAATCATTAAATGGTGACCGCATGAATCGGATCGATAAGATCCTGCTGACTGCATCCGGCGGACCATTCCGGGGAAAAAACCGTGGGGAACTGGCAAATGTAACCCTTGAGGATGCGTTAAAGCATCCGAACTGGGCGATGGGAAGAAAGATAACGATTGACTCTTCCACCATGGTAAATAAAGGACTGGAAGTCATGGAGGCGAAATGGCTGTTTGGCGTAGAACTGGAGCAGATTGAAGTAGTGATCCAGCCCCAGAGCGTGATCCATTCCATGGTTCAATATGAGGATGGAAGTATCATCGCCCAGCTTGGTACGCCGGATATGCGCCTTCCCATTCAGTATGCACTTTATTATCCGAGACGCAGACCCCTTGGCGGAAAACGCCTCGATTTTGGCGCATTGGGTTCCATTACATTTGAAAAACCGGATTTTGATACGTTTCAGGGGTTGGCGCTTGCCTATGATGCTATGCGGGCAGGCGGAAATGTGCCGACGATCTTTAATGCGGCAAATGAGGCTGCTGTGGCGTTGTTTCTGGACAGAAAGATCTCTTATCTGCAGATTACGGAGATCATTGAGAACTGCATGAAAAATAGTGCATTTATCGAAGCGCCTAAGTTGGAAGAAATTCTTGAAACCGAAAAGCAGGTCCGTGAATTGGTTGCATCAAAGTACAAGGATTAGATAGGGGATCAGAACAGATAGAGAGCAGGTGGAAGTTTGAATATTGTAATCGCAATTATATTATTTAGCCTAATTATTTTATTTCATGAACTTGGGCATTTTTTGCTGGCAAAAGCAAATGGTGTGCAGGTCAATGAGTTTTGTCTCGGCCTTGGACCGACCATTATAGGATTCCATAAGGGAGAAACCTTTTATTCTTTAAAACTGTTGCCTTTTGGTGGTGCCTGTATGATGGAAGGTGAGGACGAAGAAAGTGATTCTAACCGCGCGTTTGGAAAAAAGGGAGTCTGGCAACGTTTTTCCATCGTGTTTGCAGGTCCTTTTTTCAATTTTATTCTGGCATGGGTATTCTCGTTGATTATTCTTGGATCAGTGGGTATTGACGAACCTAGCATTTATCAGGTGGAACCAGGGTCTCCAGCAGCAGAAGCAGGCATTCAGGCTGGGGATCGAATCGTAAAACTTGGAAAGAAACATATTCATTTTTATCGAGAGATCAGTGTATACACATTTTTCCATGATGGTGAGAACACAGAAGTTGTATGGGAGCATGATGGCGAGAAATACTCTGCTGCCATCACACCGGAATATAATGAAGAAGCAGGGCGTTACCTGTTTGGTTTTCAGGGAAGTATAGGAAGGAAAAAGAGTGGACCCTTACGTGTCATTCAGTACAGTTTTTATGAGGTGAAGTACTGGATCTCAACCACACTTCAGAGCCTTGGAAAACTGGTGACGGGACAACTCCATATGAATGATCTGTCAGGTCCTGTGGGAATCGTTAAGACGATCGGAGATACGTATACAGCAAGCAAACCGGATGGTGTATTTTATATCATTATGAATTTACTTAATATGGCGATTCTTTTATCGGCAAATTTAGGTGTTATGAACTTATTGCCGCTTCCGGCATTGGACGGCGGACGTCTGGTATTCTTTATCATTGAGGCGATCCGCGGCAAGCGGATCGATCCGCAGAAGGAAGGCATGGTTCACTACATTGGGCTGATCGTGCTTATGGTCTTAATGGTGGTGATCATGGGAAATGATATTCGAAAATTGTTTATGTAATAGGAGAAACGAACATGCGTGAGAATACAAGGACAGTTCAGATTGGCAATCGAGTGATCGGCGGAGGGAATCCCATTTTGATCCAGTCGATGACGAACACGAAAACACAGGATGTGGACGCGACCGTTTCGCAGATCAATGAATTGACCAAAGCAGGCTGCGAGATCATTCGCTGTGCAGTTCCGGATATGGAGGCTGCAAAGGCTTTGGCTGAGATCAAAAAACAGATAGCCATCCCTCTTGTAGCGGATATCCATTTCGATTATAAATTGGCAATCGCAGCAATGGAACATGGTGCGGATAAGATCCGTATCAATCCCGGAAATATCGGAAGCAGTGACCGGGTACGTGCCGTTGTGGATTGCGCAAAGGAACGGAATATTCCAATCCGTGTCGGTGTGAACAGCGGATCTTTGGAAAAACCTTTGCTGGAGAAATACGGTGGAGTGACTGCGGAAGGACTGGTGGAGAGTGCCCTTGACAAAGTAAAGATGATCGAGGATATGGGATATGGCAATCTGGTCATCAGTATTAAATCCTCCGATGTTATGATGTGTGTGAAAGCCCATGAACTGATAGCGGCGAAGACGGATCATCCCCTCCATGTTGGAATTACAGAAGCAGGAACGATCACCAGAGGAAATATCAAATCAGCAGTAGGGCTTGGTCTCATCTTAGGACAGGGAATCGGAGATACGATCCGTGTGTCTTTGACCGGTGCTCCCATTGAGGAAATCAAATCGGCAAAATTGATCTTAAAGACCTTAGGGCTTCGAAGCGGTGGGATCGAGGTAGTGTCCTGTCCCACGTGCGGACGTACGCAGATCGATCTTATCTCTTTAGCGGGTAAAGTGGAAAATCTGGTGGAGCAGTATCCGCTGGATATAAAAGTGGCTGTCATGGGTTGCGTTGTAAATGGTCCCGGAGAGGCACGGGAAGCAGATCTTGGTGTCGCAGGCGGTATAGGAGAAGGTCTCATTATCAAACACGGTGAGATCATAAAAAAAGTTCCCGAGGAACAGCTTTTGGATGAACTGAGAGCGGAACTGGAGCATTGGGGTGAGTAATTAAAATTGGCTAAGATGTTTTTTGATGTATTTCCGTCTCTGGGTGTACCCTCAGAGATCCGTCAACTGCTTCGTGAGGTTCAGGTGGAAAAGATCAGTACCAATCAGGCAAAGGATCTCTATCGGATCTATCTGTTCAGTGAACGGTTGATCCCGAAAAAATATATTTTTCAGTTGGAGCGGGAGATTCATCAGCAGATCTTTCAGGGAAAAGATTTAAAAGTAAAGATTCGGGAGCGGTATCAGTTGTCTGCGCAGTACACAGCAAAAAAACTGCTCTCTGTTTATGAGGACAGTATACGACTGGAGTTACGGGAGTATTCTGCCCTTTTGTATAATCTCTTCCGTTCAACGACTATGGAATTTACAGATGAAACGCATATGCTTTTACATATGCCCGGCAGTGTGCTGGCAAAAGAGCGTGGAGAGGAATTGTTAAATATTCTGGACAAGATCTTCTGCGAGCGATGCGGTTTAAAACTGATCGTAGATGTTTTGTACGAAGAATTGAAGGAAAGTAAATATAAAGAGGATTCGGACAAGCAGATGGAACTGGAGATCCATCGCATCGTATCGAATTCTTCTTTTGGTGCAAATGCAGAACGGGAAGACGGAAGTTTGATGGTGATGGAGGATGCCTCTTCCGAAAAACAAAAGATGCAGGGGGAAGCGAAACAGGAACAAAGAACTGCCTCCGCAGAAAAAGCAAAAGAAGTTCCCAAAGAGAAGAAAGAGCGCCTGACACCACCTTCCCAAAAGAAATTTACCGGAAACGCTGCATCTGCAAAGGGCGGTTCCTTCGGTGGCGGATTTGCGCGGAAGAAATCAGATAATCCGGATGTACTTTATGGCAGGGACTTTGAGGAGGAAGAAATACCGATCAGCCAGATTCAGGGTGAGATCGGCGATGTGGTTATCCGGGGAAAGATCGTTGCAACGGACGAAAGAGAGATCCGGGGAGAGAAGACGATCCTCTTTTTGACGGTTACAGACTTTACGGATACGATGGTGATCAAAATCTTTACCAGAAACGAAAGTCTGGAAGAACTGCGGGGGTCTTTGAAAAAGGGGGCCTTTGTAAAGATCAAAGGTGTTGCTGCGTTGGATCACTTTGATCATGAACTGACGGTTGGCTCCGTTATAGGTATTAAAAAGATCGGTGATTTCACAACGAAACGGTCGGATCAGTCGGTACGTAAACGCGTGGAACTGCACTGCCATACAAAAATGAGTGATATGGACGGCGTGTCTGATGTGGGAGATATCATAGCCCAGGCAGTCGCCTTTGGACATAAAAGTATTGCCATCACAGACCATGGTGCGGTGCAGGCATTCCCGGTAGCAAATCATGCGATTCCCAAGGGAGCCGATTTTAAAGTGATCTACGGTGTGGAAGCATATTTGGTGGATGATACAAAACGAATCGTGAAAGATCCGAAAGGACAGGACTTTCACAGCGATTTTGTTGTGTTTGATTTAGAGACAACCGGTTTTAGCCCGAAAAAAAATAAGATCATCGAGATCGGTGCCGTTAAGGTGCAGAATGGAAGTATCACAGAACGGTTCTCTTCCTTTGTCAATCCCCAGATCCCGATTCCTTTTGATATTGAGGAACTGACAGGGATCCGTGATGATATGGTCATCGATGCACCGTTGATCGAGGAGATCCTGCCGGAGTTTATGCAGTTTTGTAAAGGCTGTGTGATGGTGGCTCATAATGCGGAATTTGACATGAGTTTTATTCAGAAAAACTGTGAAGATCTGCATTTGAATTGTGATCATACAGTGGCGGATACGGTTGCTATGGCGCGTTTCCTGCTTCCGCAGTTAAACCGCTATAAGTTAGATACGGTGGCAAAAGCAGTAGGTGTATCGCTGGAAAATCATCATCGGGCAGTGGATGATGCCGGCTGTACCGCAGAGATTTTCGTAAAGTTTATCGAAATGCTGGAAAGCCGTAGGATCTATACGTTAGATGAGTTAAATGAAAAGGGTATCCCTTCTGCTGAAGCCATTCAGAAGATGTCCACCTATCATGCGATTATTCTGGCGAAAAATGATATCGGACGGGTGAACCTGTATCGGCTGGTTTCCTTATCTCATCTGACCTATTATCATAAGCGCCCCCGTATTCCTAAGAGCGAACTGATGAAATACAGGGAAGGCCTGATTCTGGGTTCGGCGTGTGAGGCGGGAGAACTGTATCAGGCGCTTTTGAACGGAAGGCCGGCGCAGGAAATTGCCCGATTGGTAGAATTTTATGATTATCTGGAAATTCAGCCGGTGGGAAACAATGCGTTTATGCTGCGCGATCAGAAAAATCCCATGAACAATGTGGAAGATATTCAGGAACTGAACCGTCAGATCGTACAGCTTGGTGAGGATTTCCATAAACCGGTGGTTGCAACCTGTGATGTACACTTTCTGAATCCCGAGGACGAAGTGTACCGGCGGATCATCATGGCCGGTAAAGGATTTTCGGATGCGGATGAACAGGCGCCCCTGTTTCTTCGTACCACCGAAGAGATGCTGGAGGAATTTCAGTATCTGGGCAGCGAGAAAGCAGAAGAGATCGTCATTACAAACACCAATAAGATCGCGGATATGTGTGAGGTGATCTCACCGGTTCGGCCGGATAAATGTCCGCCGGTTATTGAGAATTCCGATCAGATGTTGCGGGATATCTGTTACAATAAAGCCCATGAGATGTATGGACCAGATCTTCCGGATATTGTGCATGAGCGATTAGAGCGGGAACTGAATTCAATCATTGGAAACGGATACGCGGTGATGTACATCATCGCCCAAAAATTGGTGTGGAAATCCAATGAAGATGGGTATCTGGTAGGATCCCGCGGATCGGTAGGCTCTTCTTTTGTGGCAACGATGTCCGGTATTACAGAGGTCAATCCTCTCAGTCCGCACTATTACTGTAAAAACTGCCATTTTGTAGATTTTGATTCACCGGAAGTGAAAGCATTTGCCGGGCGGGGCGGTTGTGATATGCCGGACCGCTATTGCCCTAACTGTGGGGAACCATTGGAAAAAGACGGGTTTGATATTCCCTTTGAGACTTTCCTTGGCTTTAAAGGTGACAAAGAGCCGGATATCGACTTGAATTTTTCGGGTGATTATCAGAGTAAGGCTCACAAATATACAGAAGTGATTTTTGGTGCCGGTCAGACATTCCGTGCAGGAACGATCGGTACATTAGCAGATAAGACCGCATACGGTTATGTGAAAAAATACTTTGAAGAGCGGGGCGTGCATAAGCGTTCCTGCGAGATTGAACGTATTCTCGCAGGATGTGTCGGTGTTCGCAGAACTACCGGCCAGCATCCCGGTGGAATCGTAGTGCTTCCTGTGGGTGACGAGATCTATTCTTTTACGCCGATTCAGCATCCGGCAAATGATATGACAACAGATACGATCACCACGCATTTTGAGTACCATTCCATCGACCATAATCTGTTAAAACTGGATATTCTCGGTCATGATGATCCGACGATGATCCGAATGTTAGAGGATCTGACGGGCATTGATGCGCAGAAGATCCCGTTGGATGACGCCAGCGTCATGTCGTTGTTTCAGAATACCACCGCACTTCAGATCGCTCCGGAGGATATCAACGGCTGTAAACTGGGAGCACTGGGAATTCCGGAGTTTGGAACCGATTTTGCCATGGGCATGCTGATCGATACACAGCCGAAAGAGTTTTCGGATCTGGTACGTATCGCAGGTCTGTCTCACGGAACAGATGTGTGGCTTGGCAACGCCCAGACTCTGATCCAGGAAGGACGGGCGACGATCTCTACCTGTATCTGTACCCGTGATGATATCATGACCTATCTGATCGGTATGGGATTGGAATCAGAGGAGTCTTTTAAGATCATGGAAGCGGTACGAAAAGGCATGGTGGCAAAAGGAAAATGTGATAAATGGGGCGAATGGAAACAGGATATGATCGATCATGATGTTCCAGACTGGTATATCTGGTCCTGTGAAAAGATTAAATATATGTTCCCGAAAGCCCACGCGGCAGCCTATGTTATGATGGCATGGCGAATTGCATATTGTAAGGTCTTTTATCCCCTTGCTTACTATGCAG
>CAMBUC010000042.1 GCA_945871045.1 uncultured bacterium | reverse complement strand
AACATCAAGAGACTGCAGGAAATTGGATGCTATCGTGGTATCCGTCACAGAAAGGGACTGCCTGTACGTGGTCAGAAGACAAAGACCAATGCACGTACACGTAAGGGTCCGAAGAGAACTGTAGCAAACAAGAAGAAGTAATATATATTTTGAAGAAAGTAGGTTAGTTTAGCATGGCGAAAAAAGTTGCAAAAAAAGTAACAAAAAAGCGCGTAAAGAAAAACGTTGAACGCGGACAGGCACATATTCAGTCATCTTTCAATAATACAATCGTAACCCTTACAGATACTGAAGGTAACGCATTATCATGGGCGAGTGCTGGTGGTCTTGGATTTAGAGGTTCAAAGAAATCTACTCCCTATGCTGCACAGATGGCAGCAGAGACAGCTACCAAGGCTGCTCTGATTCATGGTTTAAAGACAGTTGATGTATTTGTTAAGGGCCCCGGCTCAGGTCGTGAGGCAGCAATCCGTGCACTTTCTGCATGTGGTCTTGAGGTTACATCTATCACTGACGTAACTCCCGTACCTCATAACGGATGTCGTCCACCAAAACGTAGAAGAGTTTAATTAGGAGGTATTATTAAGATGGCAGTTAATAAAGTACCTGTACTGAAAAGATGCAGATCCCTTGGCTTAGAGCCGAGTTATTTAGGATATGATAAGAAGTCTAATCGTAATTTAGTTAGAGCAAACCGTAAGGTATCTGAGTACGGTTTACAGCTTCGTGAGAAGCAGAAAGCAAAGTTCATCTACGGCGTATTGGAGAAGCCTTTCCACACCTATTATGAGAGAGCTGACCGGATGAAAGGTATGACCGGTACTAACCTGATGACTATCTTAGAGTCCAGACTGGATAACGTAGTATTCCGTCTCGGTTTTGCCAGAACCAGAAGAGAGGCAAGACAGATCGTTGGCCACAAGTTCGTATTAGTAAACGGCAAGCAGGTAAACATCCCTTCCTATCTTGTAAAGGCTGGCGATACCATTGAGATTCGTGAGAAGAGCAAGAACATCCAGAGATTTAAGGATATCAAAGAGACCACAACCGGAAGATTAGTTCCTGAGTGGTTAGATGCTGATTTAGAGAATTTACAGGGAACCGTAAAGGAGTTACCTACTCGCGAGATGATCGATGTACCTGTAAACGAGATGCTTATCGTCGAACTTTATTCTAAGTAATTTTCAATTACTTAGAATTATATATGCACACGCACAACAAATGTTGTGCGGCGCACGCAGCATGTTTGCAGCGAGTGCAAACATCTGCTTGCATCCCTTTACGGGTGCATGGCACACGCAGGTCGCTCGCAGCATAGTGCGAACGCCTGCTGGCATCAGTTTGCAACAATTGATATCTAATAAGGAGGGACTTTGCAGTGTTCGAATTTGAAAAGCCGAAGATTGAAATAGCAGAGATTTCCGATGACAAGAAATACGGCAGATTTGTCGTAGAACCCTTGGAAAGAGGATATGGTACAACACTTGGTAATTCTTTGAGAAGAATCATGCTCTCATCTTTACCGGGTGCAGCAGTTAGTCAGATCAAGATTGATGGCGTATTACATGAGTTCAGTTCTATCCCCGGTGTAAAGGAAGATGTGACTGAGATCATCATGAACATTAAGAATCTGGCTATTAAGAATACTAGCCCGACAAACGAATCTAAAGTTGCTTATATTGAATTTGAAGGCGAAGGCATTGTGACCGCAGCAGATATTCAGGTTGATTCTGACATCGAGATCATGAACCCTGAATTAGAGATCGCTCATTTAAACGGTGGTCCTGACTGTAGATTGTATATGGAGTTGACCATTACAACCGGACGCGGTTATGTCAGCGCAGACAAAAATAAGAGTGAGGATCTGCCTATCGGTGTGATTTCGGTAGATTCAATTTATACTCCGGTAGAGCGTGTGAATCTGTTGGTTGAGAATACTCGTGTCGGACAGATCACAGACTATGACAAGTTAACATTAGATGTATATACCAATGGAACTTTAGAGCCTGATGAGGCAATTTCTCTGGCTGCGAAGGTACTCAGTGAGCACTTAAATCTGTTCATCGATCTTTCAGAAGCTGCGATCGACGTAAATGTTATGATCGAGAAGGAAGATAATGCACAGGCAAAAGTACTGGAGATGAATATCGACGAGTTGGAGTTATCCGTGCGTTCATACAACTGTTTGAAGCGTGCAGGTATCAATACGGTTGAGGAACTCACCAACCGTACACCTGAGGATATGATGAAGGTTCGTAACCTTGGACGTAAGTCTTTAGAGGAAGTATTGGCAAAATTAAAGGAGTTAGGCTTACAGCTTAATTCCAGTGATGAGTAAAGCATAGCAGAACCGTAGGTGTCTCTATGCGCTGCTTCTTAATTTGCTGGCAAATTAAGAAGGCAAGGCGATAATATAAATATGTGGCATAAGCCAGCATCCGCATGATAAGTCCGAAGAGCGCATGCCGATGTACCACAGATGGAGGAAAAAATAATGGCAAAGTATAGAAAATTGGGAAAAACTTCTTCCCAGAGAAAAGCGTTACTGAGAAATCAGGTTACACAGTTGATCTATAACGGAAAGATCGTTACTACTGAGGCAAGAGCAAAAGAGATCCGAAAGTGGACCGAGAAACTAATCGCGTTAGCAGTAAGAGAGAAAGATAACTTCGAACAAGTGACTGTTATGGCTAAGGTTGCCCGCAAGGACGCTGATGGAAAGCGTGTAAAAGAGGTTGTAGACGGCAAGAGAGTTACCGTATATGACGAAGTTGAAAAGACAATCAAGAAAGATAAGCCTTCTCGTCTTCACGCACGTCGTCAGATGTTACAGATCCTTTACCCTGTAACTGAGGTTCCTACCGAGTTAGCCGGACGTAAGAGAAACACAAAGAAGGTTGATCTTCCTGCAAAGTTATTTGATGAGATCGCACCGAAGTACGTTGACCGTAAGGGTGGTTACACCAGAATCGTTAAGATCGGTGAGCGTAAAGGCGATGGCGCAATGACAGTTGTTATTGAGTTAGTTTAATTTTTATGTAATATAAAAAAGCGGCAGAGACAAATTGTCTCTGCCATTTTTTTGTGGTATACTAAAACCTATGAATGAAAAAGCATATCAAACACTGGAATACAATAAAATAATAGATAAATTAGAGGCGCACGCATTTTCCGCAGAAGCAAAAAAACGCTGTAGGGAACTGGTTCCCATGACAGATCAGACCGCCATTGAGGAGGCACAAGTATTTACAAAAGATGCATTGACACGTATTTTGAAAAATGGCAGCGTATCATTGTCTGGAATTACCGATGTGAACGGCTCTTTGCAGAGGCTTCGTCTGGGAGCATCTCTTTCTGCCATTGAATTACTTCGGATCTGTTCGTTGCTGGAAACAGCGAAGCGTATGAAAAACTTTGCCAGAGGGAAATCCGAGGATTCCCCGAGGGACAGTCTGGATGCAATGTTTACAGCGCTTGAACCGCTCAATAGTCTGCAGGATGAGATCCGCAGGTGTATTATATCAGAGGAAGAGATCGCGGATGACGCCAGCACAAAATTGCGCAGTATCCGGAAAAATATCCGCGGTATGAACGACCGTGTGCATGCGCAGTTAAATAAACTGATGGCACAGGAGAGCACCAGAAACTGTCTGCAGGATGCAGTGGTGACGATGCGCGGAGATCGCTACTGCCTGCCGGTAAAGGCAGAGTATAAATCACAGATCCCGGGTATGGTGCATGATCAGTCCTCCACCGGTTCTACCGTTTTCATTGAGCCCTTATCCGTTGTCAATCTGAACAATGAGTTGAAATCTTTGTTGATTGAGGAGCAGGAAGAGATTGAAGCGATCTTGGCAGAACTGTCTAATCAGACCGCGGAGCATTCGGTGACATTGGAATCGGACTACCGTGTCCTCGTAGAATTGGATTTTATCTTTGCAAAAGCAGAACTTGCAAAGGATTATAACGGTGTGGCGCCTATTTTTAATACAAAGGGACGCATCAATATCAGACGCGGAAGACATCCCCTTTTAGATCCGAAAAAGGTAGTTCCCATCGATATCCGCTTGGGAGAGGCGTTTGAACTTCTTGTGGTGACCGGGCCAAATACCGGCGGTAAGACGGTGTCATTAAAAACCGTCGGATTATTGACATTGATGGGGCAGGCGGGACTTCATATTCCTGCAAATGACCGCTCCGAACTGGCAATTTTTCATGATGTATTTGCAGACATCGGGGATGAGCAGAGTATTGAGCAGAGTCTTTCAACATTTTCTTCCCACATGACGAATATCATCCGTATTTTGGATCATGTGGATGACAGATGTCTTGTTTTATTTGATGAGTTATGCGCAGGAACGGATCCTACAGAGGGTGCTGCGTTGGCGATTGCGATATTAGATGATCTGCATAAGCGTGGTGTGCGCACGATGGCGACCACCCATTATAGCGAGATCAAAGTGTACGCATTAAGTACGCCCGGTGTAGAAAACGCATGCTGCGAGTTTGACGTGGAGACATTGAGTCCGACCTATCGTTTGCTCATCGGAATTCCCGGAAAGAGTAATGCATTTGCGATTTCCGGAAAACTGGGACTGCCCTCCTACCTGATCGATGATGCAAAAGTCCGCATTACCTCTGAGCAGCAGAGTTTTGAGGATCTCATCGCGGATCTGGAAACCAGCCGTGTGACCATCGAAAAAGAGCGGGCGGAGATTGAGCAGTATAAGTCAAAAAATAAGAGCCTGAATCAGCAGTTGGCGCGCAAGCAGGAACGATTGGATGAAAGCTGCGATAAGATCCTTCGGGAAGCCAACGAACAAGCGGCTGCGATTTTAAAAGAAGCAAAAGAAGTTGCAGATGCAACGATCCGAAATTTCCAAAAATATGGTGCAGCAGCACCTTCTATGAAGGATATGGAGCGTGAACGTGCTGCACTTCGTGAGGAGATCGCGAAAAAACAGGAAAAGGCTGCTAAGAAAAAGAAAGAACAGCAGCAGAAAAATCATCATGCACCGAAAAAACTTCGTATTGGAGATAAGGTGAAGGTGCTCAGCATGAACCTGACGGGAACGGTTCATACACTTCCGGATACAAAGGGAAATCTGTTTGTGCAGATGGGTATTTTGCGTTCTCAGGTGAATATCAGTGATCTTGTTTTGATTGATGAAAATGCAGATGTCAAGGCAGCAAAGAAACGCTATGAAAAAACCGGATCCGGAAGTATTAAGATGTCGAAATCCGCATCTGTTTCCACGGAAGTGATGTTGATTGGATTAACAGTGGATGAGGCATTAGCGAAACTTGATAAGTATTTGGATGATGCGCTTTTGGCACATATGCCTTCGGTGAGGATCGTGCACGGAAAAGGCACGGGTGCACTTAGAAATGCGGTGCATTCGCATTTAAAGCGCCTCAGTTATATTGGTGATTATCATCTGGCAGAGTTTGGCGAAGGTGATGCAGGCGTGACAATCGCGGAGTTTAAGTAGTGAATAAAGCGCGATCTCACTAGAGAATGCATATAGCAGAGTATTGAGTTTTAGGAGAAAATGATGGTAGCAAAACAGAAAATATTGATCGTGGATGATGATAACAACATAGCGGAACTGATCTCCCTTTATCTGACCAAGGAGTGTTTTGACACAAAGATCGTGAATGATGGAGAGGAAGCGCTTCAGGCATACCAAACCTTTCGCCCAAATCTGATCCTGTTGGATCTGATGCTTCCGGGTATTGACGGGTATCAGGTATGTCGGGAGATCCGTGCAAAGGACAATATTCCCATCATCATGCTTTCTGCAAAGGGCGAAGTGTTTGATAAAGTGCTTGGTCTGGAACTGGGTGCAGATGATTATATCATGAAGCCCTTTGATTCCAAGGAAATGGTTGCCCGTGTGAAAGCGGTACTTCGCCGTTATCAGCCGGTTAAGACAGAAACACCTGCAGCATCCGCGATCAAGATGGTGGCATATAAGGATCTTGAGGTCAATCTGTCTAATTACTCGGTCGTCTATATGGGCGAAACGGTTGACATGCCGCCGAAGGAACTGGAACTATTGTATTTTCTGGCATCTTCTCCCAATCAGGTATTTACGAGGGAACAGCTTTTAGATCATATTTGGGGTTATGAATATATAGGAGATACAAGAACGGTGGATGTTCATGTCAAACGCTTACGCGAAAAGATCAAAGATCACGCCGGCTGGGGAATCACCACTGTCTGGGGTATCGGATACAAATTTGAGGTAAGGGAATAAGAATGAAACGAACGCTTGGATACAAGTTGATCGGCGGTGTAATATTGTACGGTGTGTTGGGTTTTTTGCTTGTTGCCTCTCTGGTGGAGTGGACATTTCAGAAGAAAGCGCAAAGCACGGAAGCAACAAAACTCTATAAAGAAGCACTGGCGATCACATCCAACTATGCAGCAGATTATTACCGAAATCGGCTGACGCAAAAGGAACTGGAAGTGCAGATGAGCGTGCTGTCTTCCTATACAGAAGGAGAAATATGGATCGTTGACCGTAAGGGAATCGTGCTCATGGGAAGAGAGGAGAACGGCGAACCTTATGAGATATCCGATTTTCGTATTTCGGACTTTGGAACAAAATATTATTGCAGCGGAACTTTTTATGGCTGTTTTGATGAACAGATGCTGACAGTATTTGCGCCGATCACAGTTGATTATCAGGTGCGTGGCTATGTGATCATTCATAAAAGTATGGATCGCATTTATAAGGATGCAGATCATTTCCTGAATATGTCATATATGGCGCTTTTGTCATTACTAATATTTAGTCTGGCTTTTTTGATCATGTATTTATGGCATACGTATTTTCGTATCTGGCGCATGAATCGGATCGCCCGCAGGTATATGGAAGGCAATTATACAGATGTCATGGATGATCGATCAGAAGATGAACTTGGATTTTTATCGGCATCTTTCAATTATATGGCCAACGAATTAAACACGCTGGAGGAAGATCAGAGAAAATTTGTTTCAAATATCTCTCACGACTTCCGTTCTCCGTTGACTTCCATGAAAGGCTATATTGAGGCGATATTGGATGGTACGATCCCGGTGGAAATGCAGGATAAATATTTGAATATCATCCTGACGGAAACAGAACGTCTGACCAAATTGACCAGTGGTCTGATCGAATTGAACAAGTATGGTGGGCATGGCAAGACGATCTTAGATAAGACCGATTTTGATATCAATGAGGTCATCGGACAGACAGCGGCTACCTTTGAAGGCGCTTGTAGTGCGAAGAACATCGTATTAGAACTGATCTTAACAGGCGATGAGCTGCTTGTGCATGCAGATAAATCCAAGATTCAACAGATCATCTACAACCTGACGGATAATGCGATCAAGTTTAGCCATCAGGGTTCTTCGATATATATCGAAACAACTATAAAAAATGAGAAAGTATTTGTGTCTGTGAAGGACAGTGGAATCGGCATTCCGAAAGAATCCATAGGAAAGATCTGGGAGCGGTTTTACAAGACAGACCTTTCCCGGGGAAAAGACAAAAAGGGAACCGGGATCGGTCTTGCGATCGTGAAAGAGATCGTGCAGGCGCATGGTGAAAATATCAATGTCATCAGTACGGAAGGCGTGGGTACAGAGTTTATCTTTACGTTGCCGTTTGTGGATGATACCGAGTAAAAAACAGAGACGTAACTGTCATAGATCAGAACAGTTACCGGAGGGTTTTTATATGGCAGATAATTTTCAGTTTATTAAAGAAACAAGAAGAGAGAAACCGATCAATCGAAAACGTTTGATCCGTCAGATAATCAGCACTGTTTTACTGGCGATTTTATTTGGAGCGATAGCGTGTTTGACATTTGTGGTGTTGGAGCCGCGTTTGGAAAAGTATTTCTCACCGGAGGAGCCGCCACAGATTTCTTTTGAAGAACCCGAACCGGAGGAATCGGTGCAGGATTCGATAAAGCCTGAAAAAGAGCAGCAGGAAGAAACCGAGAAGCCGGAGACCGTTATTGTAGAAAAGCCTGTCATATTAGATTTGGCGCAATATCAGACGCTTCAATACAAATTATATGAGGTGGGCCGTGAGGCGGACAAATTTATTGTGTCCGTGACAAATGTAAAAAATGATACGGATATTTTTAATACGCCCTACGAGACAAAAGGTGTCGGCTCCGGCATCATCATTGCGGATACCGGGGAGAACCTGCTTATCTTAACAGAAAAAAAGACGATCGCAGGAGCGTCCTCGATTCGTGTAACATTTGCAGATGGAACGACGGTAAAGGCAGAACTGCAAAGATATGATGGAAATACCGGGATTGCGGTGCTTCGCGTGAAGGCTGAAAAAATCTCAAAGGAAACAAAAAGTAAGATTTCCATTGCAACCCTTGGAAGTTCCGTGGGAGTTTCACAAGGTCAGACGGTGCTTGCGGTGGGCAGTCCCATCGGAACCCTGCATTCCATCTTGACAGGAAATATCACTTCAAACAGAAATACGATCTCGACGAAAGACTGCAATTATACGATCTTTACAACGGATATGGTCGGAAGTGCGGATGCAAGTGGTGCACTGATCAACACAAACGGCGAGGTCATTGGTTTTGTGCTTCAGGATTACAATTTGCAAAAAGAGCAGACAACGCTAACAGCTGTATCCATTTCCGAACTAAAGGGCGTGATCGAGTTGTTGTCAAATGACAAGCCGGTGCCTTATCTGGGACTTCGGATCAGTACGGTCACGGATGAGATCGCAGAAGATTATCAGATGCCCAAAGGCGTTTATGTGCGCGAGGTGGCACTGGATTCTCCGGCTATGGAAGCCGGATTCCAGAGTGGAGATGTGATCACAGAAATGGATGGAGAGCCGGTTGTAACAGCAGAGGATTATGAGAAACTGCTGCGGGGACTAACGGTGGACAATACCATTCATATCACTTACGAGCGGTTGAGTGCAGGTTCATATGTTCCCTTAGAGATTGACGCAAACATAGGCGTTTTAGAATAGAAATATAGAAATTAGAGGAAAAACAAATGCATTTTATTGGAGAATTACGCGAAGGAGAGCGAATTAACGAAATCTATCTTTGCAAACAGAAACAAACAGCGCTGACAAAGGCAGGGAAACCCTACGAATCACTGCTGCTACAGGACAAGACAGGAACATTGGATGCGAAGGTGTGGGATCCGTCTTCACAGGGAATCGAAGAGTGTGAGGCGCTGGACTATATATATGTTATGGGAGATGTGACCAGTTTTCAGGGAACACTTCAGTTAAACATTAAACGACTTCGCAAAGTATCTGAGGGTGAGTATGATCCGAAGGATTATCTGCCTGTAAGTGATTACAATGTAGAAGAAATGTATCGGGAACTGCAAGGTTATGTCAAAGGACTCAGCAATCCTTATCTGAAAAAACTGGCAGGAGGATTATTTTTGGAGGATGCGGACTTTGCAAAGCGCTTTCAGTTTCATTCCGCGGCAAAAAGCGTGCATCATGGGTTTGTGGGCGGACTGTTGGAGCATACCCTCAGCGTGACAAAATTATGTGCATTTTTTGCGGAGCGCTATCCCATGTTAAACAGAGATCTTTTGATCACGGCAGCCCTGTTTCATGATATTGGAAAATTAGAAGAATTATCAGCATTTCCGGCAAATGATTATACGGATGAGGGGCAGTTGCTTGGCCATATTGCCATGGGTATGGAGATCGTGGGCATGCGGATCCGCGGGATCGAAGGTTTCCCCGCAAAACTGGCGAATGAGTTGAAACATTGCATTTTGTCACATCATGGAGAACTGGAATATGGCTCACCGAAAAAACCTGCAATTCCGGAGGCGGTAGCCCTCAATTTTGCAGACAATCTGGATGCGAAGATGGAAACAATGAAAGAACTTTTGGCAAATGTGCCGGTGGGAAATACAGAGTGGCAGGGCTATAACCGCCTGTTTGAGTCCAACATCCGCAGATCCAGCGTGTAAGACCGGCAGGATCACCTCTGATCCGGACAGGAATATTCCGGTGCAAGAATATGGTTTATGGAGAACATAGATGCAGAAAAATGATATCATTGAATTAGAGATCACAGATATGGGTGTGGGCGGAGAAGGAATCGGAAAAGCCGATGGTTTGACCTTTTTTGTAAAGGACGCGGTGATTGGCGATTCTATCCGTGCGCGCATCACAAAATTGAAAAAAACATATGGGTATGCAAGAGTGGAAGAACTGATGAAGCCCTCAAAACTGCGCTGTGAGCCCCGGTGTCCACAGCACAGAAGATGTGGCGGCTGTCAGATCCAGGCGATGGCACCGGAAGCACAGTTACAGTTCAAGCAAGAGAAAGTCCGCGGCAATCTCATCCGACTGGGTGGTTTTGCAGCGGATTTTATTGATACGGTCATGGAACCGATCGTTGGCATGGACGAGCCCTATCGCTATCGAAACAAAGCGCAGTTTCCCATCGGCACGGACCGGGAAGGAAATCCGGTGGCAGGTTTTTATGCAGCCCATACACACAGTATCATTCCGGTGACAGATTGTTTGCTTGGTGTGGAAGAAAACCGGATCATTTTAGAGATGGTGCTTGCTTACATGAAGGAGCAAGGCGTCCGTGCATATGATGAGGCAACCGGAAAGGGCTTGCTTCGACATGTGTTGATCCGTTATGGTTTTACGACAAAAGAGATCATGGTGGCGTTAGTCATTAACGGAAAAAAATTACCGGCGCAGGAACGGCTCATTGAACGTTTATCCACCGTTCCGGGAATGAAAAGTATTTCCGTTAATATTAACACTGAAAATACAAATGTGATTCTCGGTCAGGAGACGGTCTGTATTTGGGGGCAGCCGTATATTACAGACTATATCCATCTGCGCGACTGCAGCGATGACCGCTTTGCATTGACGGATACGGCTGTGGCATTTCAGATCTCACCGCAGTCTTTCTATCAGGTAAATCCTGTCCAGACGGAAAAACTGTATTCACTGGCGCTGGATTATGCAGGGCTGACTGGGACAGAAAGTGTATGGGATCTGTATTGCGGGATCGGAACCATATCTCTGTTTTTGGCGCAAAAAGCAGGACAGGTTTATGGTGTTGAGATCGTGCCTCAGGCGATTGAAGATGCAAAGCGCAATGCAGCGCTCAATGGAATTACAAACGCACAGTTCTTTGTGGGAAAAGCCGAGGAAGTGCTGCCGGAGTTTTATGCGAGAAATGCGTCAGGCATAAAGCACGAAGGAGAGCCCGACAACGCTTTGGTGTCAGGTGTGGGGTGTAAAGGAAAGAATGGCGACATGTCTCACCCGGATGTGATCGTGGTGGACCCTCCCCGCAAAGGCTGCGACCCTGCCTGCCTCGACACAATGCTTAAAATGCAGCCGGAGCGTATCGTCTATGTGAGTTGTGATTCGGCTACGCTGGCGCGGGATCTGCGGATACTCTGTGATGGCGGTTATGAGTTAAAGAAAGTAAGGCCGGTGGATCAGTTTGGGCATACCGTCCATGTGGAG
>CAMBUC010000041.1 GCA_945871045.1 uncultured bacterium | reverse complement strand
GGTTCCGGTTATAATCAAGGTGATAGAGGTAACAATCGATTCGGTGGCAATCGCCAGAAAGAATCTGGCGGACAGCGGTTCGACCGGGAATTAAACAAGTTCAATAAGGATTCTGCAAAAGCAGCAGTTCCGGAGGAAGTTCGCACAAAAGAAAGCCGCGATAACAACCGCAAGAAAAATAACAATAATAACAACAATCATAAGGATTACGATAAACTCGGAAGTAAAAAACAGGAACGTTTTGTAAATCTTGAGAAGCAGACCGGACACAAGAAACGGAATGCAGTTCCCCAGCAGCCTGCTGCAAAAGATGATGAAACAATTAAGCCCATTACACTTCCTGAGCATATAACGATCAAAGAACTGGCTGACCGTATGAAAATTCAGGCATCAGTCCTGATCAAGAAACTGTTCCTGAAAGGTCAGATGGTTACCGTGAATCATGACGTCAGTTACGATGAGGCAGAAGAGATCGCCTTAGAGTTTAACTTTATTGCAGAGCCTGAAGAGAAGATTGACGTGATCGCAGAACTCCTTAAGGAGGATGAAGAAGATACCGAAAAGATGGTTTCACGTCCCCCGGTTGTCTGCGTTATGGGTCACGTGGATCATGGTAAAACATCCCTTCTGGATGCGATCCGCCATACAAAGGTAACTGATAAAGAGGCAGGTGGTATCACCCAGGCGATCGGTGCTTATATTGTTACCGCAAACGGACAGAAGATCACCTTCCTTGATACACCCGGACATGAGGCATTTACCGCCATGCGTATGCGTGGAGCAAACTCTACGGATATCGCGATTCTTGTGGTGGCTGCTGATGATGGTGTCATGCCTCAGACGGTCGAGGCCATCAACCATGCCAAAGCAGCCGGAGTGGAGATCATTGTCGCAGTAAACAAGATCGATAAACCGGCAGCAAACATTGATAAAGTAAAACAGGAATTATCCGAATACGAACTGATCCCTGAAGACTGGGGTGGAAGTACGATCTTCTGTCCGGTATCCGCACATACAAAAGAAGGTATTGACAACCTTTTAGACATGATCCTTCTGACTGCTGAAGTGATGGAACTGAAAGCAAATCCCAAGCGTACGGCAAGAGGTCTTGTCATTGAAGCACAGTTGGATAAGGGTCGTGGAGCAGTTGCTACCGTTCTTGTCCAGAAGGGTACGTTAAAGGTTGGTCAGCCGATCGCATGCGGAAGCAGTTACGGTAAAGTCCGTGCCATGATCGATGACAACGGCAGACGTGTGAAGGAGGCCGGTCCTTCTACTCCTGTGGAGATTTTAGGATTAAACAATGTTCCCGATGCAGGTGAGACCTTTGTCGCAATGGAAACAGAGAAAGAAGCGAAGGCATTTGCTGAAACTTATATTTCCGAAGGAAAGAATAAACTTATCGAGGAGACAAAGGCAAAGATGTCTCTGGATGATCTGTTCTCTCAGATCCAGTCCGGAAACGTTAAGGAATTAAATATTATCGTAAAAGCAGATGTACAGGGTTCTGTAGAGGCTGTCAAGCAGTCACTTGTGAAACTGTCCAATGAAGAGGTGGTTGTGAAGGTGATCCATGGTGGTGTCGGCGCCATCAATGAATCCGATGTCATTCTGGCATCCGCTTCCAATGCCATCATCATCGGCTTTAACGTAAGACCCGACCCGATGGCAAAGTCAACTGCAGAGCGCGAGGGCGTAGATGTCCGCCTGTACAAGGTGATCTACAACGCCATCGAGGATGTAGAGGCTGCCATGAAGGGTATGTTAGATCCGATCTTTGAGGAAAAGATCATCGGTCATGCAGAAGTCCGTCAGATCTTCAAGGCTTCCGGTGTTGGAAATATCGCAGGATCTTATGTGCTTGACGGTGTATTTGAGCGCGGCTGCAAGGTTCGCGTAAAACGTGAAGGTGAGCAGATCTTCGAAGGTGATCTTGCATCCTTAAAGCGTTTCAAGGACGATGTCAAGGAAGTTAAGACCGGTTACGAGTGTGGACTTGTACTGGATGGCTTTAACGATATTCAGGAATTTGATATTATCGAAGCATATAAGATGGTGGAGGTACCACGTTAATATGAGAAAAAACAGCATTAAAAATACGAGGATTAACGAGGAAGTACATCGTGAACTCTCGAACATCATACGCGCAGAGATCAAGGATCCGCGCATCCACCCCATGACAAGTGTCGTGGCGGTGGAAGTGGCTCCGGATCTGAAAACCTGTAAAGCATATATCAGTGTGCTGGGAGACGAAGAGGCGCAAAAGAGTACATTGGCCGGACTTCGCAGCGCTGAGGGTTACATCAGAAGGATCCTCGCCAAGAATATCAATCTTCGTAATACACCGGAAGTGAAGTTTATCATGGATCAGTCCATTGCATACGGTGTAAAGATGTCAAAACTCATTGATGAGGTAAATCATGGACAAGAGCGTAAAAACGGATCTGATGAAGAAGAATAAATTACCGTTTCAGATCGATGAATTGTTGGCAGGTGTAACATCTGTGGCGATCGCCGGTCATACAAAACCTGATGGAGATTGTACCGGCTCCACACTTGCACTATACAACTATATAAAAAACAACTATCCCGGACTGAAAGTATCCCTTTATCTGGAGCCGATCCCGAACCTGTTCAAATTTTTACAGCGTTCCGGAGAGATCGTCAGCAAGTTTCAAGAAGATGCTTCCTATGATCTGTTTTTTGCATTGGATTGCGGAGACGGCGGAAGATTGGGCGGTGCGATCAAATTTTTTAACGCCGCAAAAAAGACGGTTTGCATTGATCATCATATTAGTAATCAGAGTTTTGCAGATGTTAATTATATTGTACCGGATGCAAGTTCTACTTCTGAACTGGTATTTGGTCTTCTCGATGAAGCAAAGATCACAAAAGAGATCGCAGAATGCCTGTATGTGGGGATCATTCATGATACGGGAGTCTTTCAGTATTCCTGTACCTCGTCCCTGACAATGAATATTGCAGGCCGTCTGATGGATCAAGGGATCGACTATCCCACGATCGTTGACCGGACGTTTTTCCAGAAAACTTTTGAGCAGAATCAGATTCTCGGAACGGCATTATTAAAAGCAAAACGCTATTTTGATGATCGATGCATCGCGTGTATCATTACCGCAAAGGATATGGAGGCTTGTCATGCACTTCCGAAACATTTAGAAGGCATTGTGGCGCAGTTGCGCAGTACAAAGGGTGTGGATGTGGCTGTGCTGATTTACGAAAATGCGGATGGAACATATAAAGTTTCCATGCGGACAAATGGGGCTTTGGATGTGGCCGCCATTTGCGGAAAGCATGGGGGCGGCGGACATGTCCGTGCGGCAGGTGCGACAATGACAGGAGAACCGGAAGAGATCCTTCATACCTTGCTGGAAGATATCAAAGCGTGTTTTGATCAAAAGGGTGAGGGAAACAGAACGTGATGAATGGAATTATAAATGTTTATAAGGAGGCTGGTTTCACATCCTTTGATGTAGTTGCCAAACTACGGGGAATCCTTCGCGAAAAGAAGATCGGACACACGGGAACCCTTGATCCGGCCGCCACAGGAGTTCTTCCGGTATGTGTCGGAAATGCCACAAAAGTGTGCGCCCTCCTGACAGACAAGGATAAAGAGTATGAAGCCGTATTGCAGTTAGGGCTCACGACCGATACACAGGATGCCACCGGACAGACCTTACAGGATCGATCAGCGTTGCTTTCTTCCATTACGGAAGAGCAGCTGCGTGATGCGATCATGAGTTTTGTGGGAGATTACGAACAGATTCCCCCTATGTACTCAGCCCTGAAAGTCGGTGGAAAAAAACTATGCGATCTGGCAAGAGAAGGCATCGAGGTGGAGCGGAAGGCACGTCTGATTCACATTTACGGGATAGAGATCAAAGAACTGTCACTGCCCTTTGTGACCATGCGTGTGCATTGTTCAAAAGGTACTTATATCCGGACGCTTTGTAATGACATTGGAGAAAAACTGGGTGTAGGTGGATTGATGAAACAGTTGATACGCACACGCGTAAGTTCCTTTTCTCTTGATCAGGCGCTGACACTGGATCAGATCGAAGCGTATCGCGACCATGACCGTTTGGAGGAGATCTTACTGCCGGTAGATGTGGTTTTTGAAGAATATCCGGCTTTATCCGTGACTGGGGAAGCACGAAAACTCCTGTTAAACGGAAATCGTCTGATGGAAAATGATTTTCTGGAAGATCTCAATGTTTCACTTCTGGAAACCGGTGCTCGTTTTCGGATTTATGATGGAAAAAGATTTTGCGCGATCTACGGATGGGACTGTGATCGTCAGGATCTGAAATGTATTAAAATGTTTTTGTAACTAAGGAATAGGATATGATCTGTTTAGAGACGATGGAACAATTTCATATTGAAGAGCCCACAGCCCTCACCATCGGCAAATTTGACGGTCTGCACCGCGGGCATGAGGAATTGCTGGCACATTTATTAAAGACGGGAAAAAAAGACTTAAAGACAGTCGTTTTTACCTTTGACATTCCGCCCAAAAAACTGACCAGTGGGGATGGACAAAAACTTCTCTCAACAAATAATGAAAAGAAAACCCTTTTTCAAGAACGAGGGATCGATTATCTGGTGCTGTGTCCTTTTACCCCGGAAATTATGTGCATGGAACCGGAGGATTTTGTGGATTGGATCGTGACAAATCTGCATGTGCAGCGGATCGTTGTGGGAGAGGATTGCGGCTTTGGACATAATCGGAGAGGTGATCACAGACTGCTGGCAAAACTAGCGGACCGTTATGGTTATGAGTTAGAGGTTGTCCGTAAACTCCAATTTGAAGGCCGGGATATTAGCAGCACCTACATCCGGGAGGAAATCATCAAAGGAAATATGGAGACTGCCAATCATCTTTTAGGTCATCCCTATGCGATGGAAGGGATCGTAGAGGTTGGGAATCAACTGGGCCGTACGATCGGTATCCCGACTGCAAATATTGAGGCAGAACCCGGAAAACTGCTGCCTCCTTTTGGTGTCTATGCGTCAACCATTGATATCGGAGATGAGCATTTTTATGGAATTGCCAATATCGGAAGAAAGCCAACGATCAAGCCCAAAGAAGGAAACCAAAATCCGATCGGTGTAGAGATGCATATTTTTGATTTTGACAGGGATATCTATTTTCAGCCGGTTCGTATCTCATTTCATGCATTTGAACGTCCGGAGGTGAAGTTTGGTTCAATTTCTGACTTGCAAGCACAGATGAAAAAGGATATAGTATTCAGTGAACGATATTTTGGCAAATAATGGAATGATTGCCATTCGATTAGAGTTGCAAAAGACAAAAGGAGTACTTACATATGAGTATGATTTTAACACTGATGGGAGGTCTGGGACTGTTCCTGTTCGGTATGAACTTTATGAGTCAGGGCTTACAGAAAGCAGCGGGTGCAAAATTGCGTTCTGTTTTAACCGCTATTTCAAAGAATAAGTATATCGCGGTATTGTTTGGTGCCTTGTTCACAGCGATCATTCAGTCTTCCGGTGCGACGACTGTTATGGTAGTCACCTTCGTAAATGCAGGTTTGATGGAACTGACACAGGCTGTCGGTATCATTTTTGGTGCGAACATCGGTACAACGATCACTGCACAGTTAGTTTCTTTTAATTTGACTGCAGTGGCACCCGTGATCTTATTTGTGGGTGTTATCATGTTCCTGTTTATGAAGCAGCCGATCTTCAAAAAGATTGGTGAAGTGGTGATCGGTTTTGGTGCGTTGTTCATGGGTATCAGTATGATGTCCGGGGCGATGAGCCAGTTGAACGACTATCCGGTTGTGATCAACACCCTTGCGCAGCTGACAAATCCGGTACTTGCGATCTTAGTTGGTCTGATCATCACTGTGATCGTGCAGAGTTCCTCTGTAACAGTCAGTATTTTACTGTTAATGGCAGGACAGGGACTTGTCACCTTACCGATCTGTTTTTATTTCATTCTCGGATGTAACATCGGTTCTTGTACACCGGCAGTTGTAGCAGCCCTTGACGGCAAAAAAGATGCAAAGCGGGCAGCGCTGATCCATGTGTTGTTTAATGTGTTTGGTATGATCATCATTTCCGTGATCCTGATCTTTGCAATGCAGCCTTTTACCGCATTTATTCAGTCCATCTCGGGATCGGATATCAAACGAAGCGTTGCAAATACGGATACGATCTACAAGGTTTTCCAGACGATTATCTTCTTACCGATTTCAGCACAGTTTATCAAACTGGTAAATCGTCTGGTGCCCGGAGAAGATGTGAAGCAGGAAGGTTTCTCCTTACAGTATATCAGTATGAATACCGTGTTTTCCCCCACCGCTGCCATCGTTGAGGCAATGAGAGAGATTGCGCGTATGGGAAGAAAAGCCGAGGAGAATCTTCAGTTGTCCATTGAAGCATTTCTAGATGGAGATCAGGCGAAGATTGACCGGGTATATGCCACGGAAAAATACATTGACTACCTGAGCCATGAGATCACTGATTATTTAGTAGATGTCAACCAGCTGCAGCTGCCTGTATCTGATAGTTTAAAGATCGGCGGACTGTTCCATGTGGTAAACGATATCGAACGGATCGGTGACCATGCGGAAAACATCGCTGATGCGGCTGTTCGTATGAAAGAAGAAAATATCACATTTTCTAAAAAAGCCACAAAAGAGATTCAGGAAATGTTTGAAAAGGACATGCAGATTCTCATCTATGCATTGGAAATGTTTGAAAACGAGGATTACTCCCATATGAAAGATATCCGTGCCATCGAGGAAGAGGTAGATCAGATGGAGATCGATCTGCAGAATTCACATATTCATCGTATGGCAAAGGGAAAATGTTCTCCGGAATCCGGTCTCATCTTTACCGATCTGGTTACCGGTTTAGAACGTGTAGCTGATCATGCGACAAATATCGCATTCGCACTTACGAGTACGGATGACAAGTAATATATTACAGAAATGTTACAACTTTGTTGACATGTAAATAAAATCTTGCTATAATGTTAAAAATAACAGTAGATGCTAGCATCTACTGTTATTTCATGATCGGATCATTTTTCTTTAACCCTATTCAGAATGGAGGAATCTATGAAACATCGCAATATAAAATTTGCTTTAGCAGTTGCAATCGGAGTAGTATCAATGGTCGCTGCGCCTCAACATGCTTCTGCAGCAATTCATGCAGGAATGTCAGCTATTATCTCTGAATGCCTCGGTCAATCGGAAGGACTGGTGATCGCAAACAGTGATGTTGCCATATCACGGGCAGTTGCACTGAAAACAGATGCATCTGCTGCTGAACAGGACGCAAAGGCAGAAAAGAAAACGGAAGATGAAAAGTTTTGCGGCTATACAAAACTTGGTTTAGCGAATGTAGATAATTATTTGAACGTTCGGGAAAAGGCCGATGAATCCTCAGATATTGTCGGAAAGATGCCGGCCGGTGCAGGCTGTGAAGTCTATGGCAAGGAAGATGGCTGGTATCATATCAAATCCGGAAGAGTAGAGGGTTATGTTTCTGCAGATTTTCTTTTGACAGGGGAAAAGGCAAAGAAAAAAGCAGAAGATTATATTAAGGAAGTTGCGACTGTTACCACAACCACCCTGTTTGTCCGTGAAGAACCCAATACAAATTGTACGATCATCACGATGGTTCCGATCGAGGAGGAGTTAACGGTATTAGAGACCGTAGATGATGGCGTCTGGTATAAGATCGAGATTGATGATGAGGAAGGCTATGTCAGCGGCGATTATGTGGAGATCTCTTACAAACTGCCGAAGGCAATGACGATTTCCGAAGTAAAATACGGACAGGGCGTATCTAATGTAAGAGTAGATCTTGTTCAGTATGCGTTGCAGTTTGTGGGCAATCCGTATGTCTGGGGTGGTACAAGCCTCACAAGAGGCGTAGACTGTTCCGGATTCACGATGCAGGTTTATGCAAAATATGGTATCTATCTGCCGCATTCATCCCGGGCACAGCCGGGCTGCGGAAGACGCATTAGTTCCGGTGATGCACAGCCGGGAGATCTGTTCTTCTACGGAAGCGGTGGCAGGATCAATCATGTAGCCATTTATATCGGTGGCGGACGAGTAGTCCATGCAAGTAATCGAAGAGACGGAATCAAGATCTCAAATGCATTTTACCGGACACCCATCTGTGTTGTAAGTTATTTATAGTTTTTTTGAAGAATACGCAGAATAAAAATATCAGATTATAAGAAAAGTTGTTGCAATTAAATATCTGTTATGTTATATTATTCGAGTATGAGTAAACAGCCACATATTCGGTTTGCCGGACACTCCGACCGCTTACTGAATATCCGGCGATTATAATTTAAGGAGGAACCAATTATGTTAGCAAAAGACCAGAAGACAGCAATCATCGCTGAGTACGGAAAGACCCCTACAGACACAGGATCACCTGAGGTACAGATCGCGTTACTGACCACTCGTATCAATGAGTTGAACGAGCACTTAAAGGTACACGCTAAAGATCATCACTCACGTAGAGGTCTGTTAAAGATGGTAGGACAGAGACGTCGTTTACTGGCTTACTTAAAGGAGAAAGATATCGAGCGTTATCGTTCTCTGATCGAGCGTTTAGGCTTAAGAAAATAAGATTTCCAAAATAGGGCGGAGTCGTCTCCGCTCTATTTTAAGTTGTTACTTTCACACATGGCAGATGAAGATTCCGAGACCACTGAAAGAAATATAAGCGGATTGTGTTTTTTTCAGTAGTTTCGGGAACATCTGCCTTCACCAATCAAAACTGTAAAGGAGAAGACAAATGTACAAGAGTTATTCGATGGAAATTGGCGGCAAGACGCTGACTGTAGATATCGGAAGAGTTGCTGCACAGGCAAACGGTGCAGCGCTTATGAAATATGGTGAGACAACCGTATTATCTACTGCAACAGCATCCGAAAAGCCCCGCGATGGCATTGACTTTTTCCCTTTAAGCGTAGAGTTTGAAGAGAAAATGTATGCAGTTGGAAAAATGCCCGGAGGATTTAATAAACGTGAGGGAAAAGCATCTGAGAATGCCATCCTTACTTCGCGCGTGATCGACCGTCCGATGCGTCCTTTATTCCCGAAGGATTATCGCAATGATGTAACATTAAACAATATGGTTATGAGTGTGGATCCTGAGTGCAGACCGGAGATCGTCGGTATGTTAGGTGCTGCAATCGCTACCTGTATTTCAGATATTCCCTTTGATGGTCCCTGTGCAATGACTCAGATGGGACTGGTGGATGGAGAACTGATCATCAATCCTTCTCAGGAGCAGTGGGATAAGGGTGATCTGAAATTAACCGTTGCATCCACTTCTGAGAAAGTCATCATGATCGAGGCAGGTGCAAATGAGATCCCCGAGGAAAAGATGCTTGAGGCGATCTATCAGGCACATGACGTCAACCAGACGATCATTGCATTTATCAATCAGATCGTTGCAGAGGTTGGAAAGCCGAAACATGCGTATACCAGTTGCGCAATTCCCGAAGAACTTTTTGAAGAGATCAAAAAGATCGTTCCTCCTGCTGAGATGGAAGAGGCAGTATTTACTGACGTGAAGCAGGTTCGTGAAGAGAATATCCGTCAGATCACAGAGAAGTTAGAGGCTGCTTTTGCTGACAACGAAGAGTGGTTGGCAGTTCTTTCAGAGGCGATCTATCAGTATCAGAAGAAGACTGTCCGTAAGATGATCTTAAAAGATCACAAGCGTCCTGATGGACGTGCGCTGGATCAGATCCGTCCTCTGGCGGCAGAGATCGATATCATTCCGCGCGTGCATGGTTCTGCAATGTTCACCCGTGGACAGACACAGATTTGTGATATCGTAACTTTAGCACCGTTATCAGAGGTACAGAAGATTGATGGTCTGGATGCAAACATTACTACGAAGCGCTATATGCATCAGTACAACTTCCCCGCATATTCGGTAGGAGAGACAAAGGTTTCCCGTGGACCCGGACGTCGTGAGATTGGCCATGGTGCTTTGGCAGAGCGTGCGTTGATCCCTGTGCTTCCTTCAGAGGAGGAGTTCCCTTACGCGATCCGTGCCGTATCCGAGACTTTTGAGTCAAACGGATCTACATCCATGGCTTCTACCTGTGCATCATGTATGTCACTGATGGCTGCCGGCGTTCCCATCAAGAAGATGGTTGCCGGAATCTCTTGTGGTCTTGTGACCGGAGATACGGATGACGAGTTTGTACTTTTAACGGATATTCAGGGTTTGGAAGATTTCTTCGGTGATATGGATTTCAAGGTAACCGGAACAAAGGATGGTATCACAGCGATTCAGATGGATATTAAGATTCATGGTCTGACCCGTCCAATCGTTGAAGGCGCGATCGCAAGATGCCGTGAGGCACGTTTCTTCATTATGGATACCTGTATGTCAAAGGCAATTGCAGAGCCTCGTAAAGAGGTGGGTCCTTACGCTCCGAAGATCATCCAGATCACGATCGATCCTCAGAAGATTGGAGATGTGGTTGGACAGCGTGGAAAGACGATCAATGAGATCATCGACCGTACAGGTGTAAAGATCGATATTACCGATGATGGCGCTGTTTCTGTTTGTGGAACAGATGCTGCCATGATGGATCGGGCTATCGAGATGATCAAGATCATTACCACTGATTTTGAAGAAGGCCAGATCTTCAAAGGTGTTGTAGTAAGCATTAAAGAGTTTGGTGCATTTGTTGAATTTGCTCCCGGAAAAGAGGGAATGGTTCACATTTCCAAGATCGCAAAAGAGCGTATCAACCGCGTAGAAGATGTCCTTACACTGGGTGACAAAGTAACCGTTAAGTGTATGGGCAAGGATAAGATGGGACGTATGAGTTTCTCCATCAAGGATGTTTCAGAATCAGAAAAATAATGTTTCAGATACAAAAGGGGAATTGGTGTAAAGCCGATTCCCTTTTTTGTCGTATATGAAACCTGGTTTCCTGTCAGTTGTTTGAATGATCCTTTTTTGAACACTTCCGGGGATGTCCTGCATAAGATAAATCAGTTAGATCTGATGTTTGATCCGTGAATGGATATTTGATAGAGGCAAGGGATATATTATGGAACGTGTAAGGAGACTCATTCATGCAGAATTGCCGCATAATGAAGGCTATTTTGGAAAAAATTGTACAGTAGCTATATTGGATACAGGGATAGCTGCGCATACTGATTTTAAAAATCGTGTGATCGATTTTAAGGATTTTGTGAACGGCCGGTCTGGCATCTATGATGACAATGGTCATGGCACTCATCTGGCGGGTATTATCGGTGGGAATGGTACGTTGAGTAATGGAAAATTCAGAGGGGTTGCTCCGGCCTGTCAGTACATTATCATTAAAGTGTTGGATGCGATGGGAAACGGAAATATCGAAGCAGTTGTACGCGCGGTGGATTGGATTCTGGAAAATCAGGCAAGATACCGGATCCGTTTTTTGAATATTTCCATCGGAATGATGCCACAGACGAAGAAGGAGGAACAACGGACACTCATTTTTGCGATACAAAAACTGTGGGAAAAAGGAATTTGTGTGATCGTTGCATCCGGGAATAACGGTCCGGGAATGTCATCCGTTACGGTTCCGGGAACCATACCGGAATTGATCACGGTTGGCAGTCTGGATGATGAGGATCGTTTCCTTTTAAATGGAAATATGCATGTTGGATACAGTGGACGAGGACCAACCGATCATTGTGTGACAAAACCGGAAATTTTGGCGCCCGGTACGCGCATTACAAGTTGCGGAAGCCACGGTGGGTATGTGAGTAAGAGCGGCACGTCTATGGCAACCGCTGTTGTTACCGGCGGGTTAGCAGTGTTGGGAGAGATTTATCCTGATTTTTCACCGTCTGATCTGAAATTGTTTTTGTACAGTAAACTACGGCGGCAAAAAGGGAAAAGTGCATGGGGGAATTTTGATTTTCAGGAACTAATATGATACAATGGAGTGCAAATGAGAGTGGAAAAGGATCTTGTTTTAGAAGGGAGAGGAATACAATTGTTGAAGCGTGTTTTTAAATTTTTGACCAATAGACTACTGATCATAGGTTTGATGA
>CAMBUC010000040.1 GCA_945871045.1 uncultured bacterium | reverse complement strand
TAAAGTTTCTGATGTAAACTTTCTGGAATATACTTTACATCATCCCAATTAATTTTTCGCTCTGTAACATCTTTAGATGAAAGGAAAACAACACCACCCTCTTCACAATACTCCGGTGTCTGATGTGTTCCATCCGTTATAAATTCACATAATTCATCTAACTTATATTTTGCCATCTACATCATCCCTACAAACCCGAAGTTGCTTCAAGGATTCCTTTCCATGTTTAGTATCTAAAAAACTTCAGTTACATTTTATCCTCTCTACATTTGCAACAACTTTTCCAGTTCATCCATCTCTTTACCAATCGCGATCTCGATTTCACGGATATTAGCCATTATTTCAAATGTAGGCGGATACTCGATGGGCTGATATTCAACCTCTTTATACTTATTGATGCTAAGATCATACTCATTATCTACAATATCCTTTTTCGGAACCAGAAACGACTGATCCGTACGCTTCCTATCTGCCTCTTTATCAAGGTTTTTAAAACGCTCAATAATATCAGGAATATCGTTTTCTGACACCGGAGTTCGCTTATCATCTAAACTAAACCCGTCTGCTGTCATATCATAGAACCATACCTCATCAGTTCCACCATGTTCTGTTTTTGTAAAGATAAGAATCGCTGTAGAAACTCCTGCATATGGTTTGAACACTCCTGAAGGCATAGATATTACTGCTTCTAACCTTTGATTCTCTACAATCTCTTTTCTGATAGATTTATGAGCTGTAGAAGACCCAAATAAAACTCCATCCGGTACAATACAGGCACATCTTCCACCTATCTTTAAAATACGTAAAAACAAAGCCAGGAATAATAATTCTGTTTTCTTTGTCTTACATACCTTAAGCAAATCTCCAGATACTGATTCTGCATCCAGACTTCCTTTAAAAGGCGGATTTGCCAATACAAGCGAATACATATCATTATCACGATTCTGATCTGACAAACTATCCCTATACTCAATAAACGGATTATCAATTCCATGCGTCATCATATTCATTGCACCAATACGAAGCATGGTCCGGTCCATATCATATCCATGGAACATATGATTCATGTAGTGATCTTTTTTCTGCTTATCAAAGAATATTTCTTCCTTCTTTTTTTCCTTTAGATATTCTCCGGCTGCAACCAAAAAGCCGGATGTTCCACATGCAGGATCACAGATGATCTCATCACTGGACGGATCCATCATCTCGACCATCATTCGAATAATATGTCTTGGCGTCCGAAATTGACCATTTCTCCCGGACTGTGCAATCTTAGAAAGCAGATACTCATATACATCTCCTCGCACATCTGCCGTTTGTAATTCATTCATCATCGCATATATTTCATCAAGAGCATCTACTACTTTTGAAAGTACAAGCGGCGTTGGAAGTTTAAAGATTGCATCATCCATATACTTTGAATATGCACTGTTCTTATCACTATGCAATGTTTTAATAAATGGAAAAATCCATTCCTGCATCACTGTGTACATTCTGTCTGCTGGAAAATCATGAAAAACAGACCATTTCATCTGGTTTCCATCAATGCTTCGCTCTCCGATCTTAACTTTATCAGCAAAAATGCTTTTGTAGGGAAGTCCAAGCATAGCACTTTCCTTCGCTTTTATATTGTCAGAATCATCCAGATCATGAATAAACATTAAATACGTAATCTGTTCAATCACTTCTAATGGATTAACTAATCCACCAGCAGCAAAAATATCCCATAATCCATCAATTTTATTTTTTAATTCGCCTGTAATCATGTTCGTTAATCTCCAATAAATCAATTATTCCATACATACTTTGTATATCTTCCACCACCTATTTTCTCTATCTGACCAGATGCCAACAAATCAGACAGTGCTCGTTGAACTGTTATTTGACTGATATCCGGACATTTTTCCAGAATTTGTGTCTTTGTAATAGGTCCTACGGTGTTCTTGATTATTTCTCTCACTCTATCTGGCTTAGACATTCCGGATGTTGTAAGCAAACTTACTCTGGCAGAAAAATCTCGATATGCCGCGAGTATAACACCAAGCATATATTCAACAAACGGTTCATAATCGTTTTCATTCTCATGCCAACAGACAGAACTTTTCTGCAAACAATCATAATAAAGAGTTTTTGATTCTTCAATCAACTTCTCAATACTGATATATTTACCAACAATATATCCCGACCTGTACAGAAGTAGTAACGTAAGCAGTCGGCTCATTCGTCCATTACCATCTTTAAAAGGGTGTATGCATAAAAAATCTAAAATAAACATCGGTATCAATATCAATGGATCAATCTCTCCATTACTAAGCGCGTCCTCAAATGCCTTACACAATTCATCCATTGCAGCCGGAGTTTCCCATGCCGGAACCGGATGAAATCGAACGAACTTATTACCATTTACATCCTCTTCCTCAATAATATTGTCTGAGGGTTTATACTTTCCGCCTACATCAAATCCTTCAAATTTATACAAGTCACGATGTAGTTGCAAAATAATTGATGCCTTGGGTGGAATATAATCATGGTTCTCATGAATGGTAGCAAGCACATCCCTATAACCAGCGATCTCTTTTTCATTCCTGTTCTTTGGTCTTGTTGTATCATTTACTAATGCTCGTAAACGTTCATTCGAGGTATAGATACCTTCAATTTTATTTGAAGATTCTGTACTCTGAATTTTTGCAATCTCAACCAACTGTGTGAGAGTATCAACCTTTGCCTCAATAAACAAAGTCTGTTCTCCTCTGTACTCATGAATCTGTGTTAAATACGATACTATCTTAGGAGTAAGTAACCTTTTCCATTTTTCAAGATAATTATAGTCTCTCATTCAATTTCCTCATTACAATTTTAATTTTATCATTTATATCCAAATGATATAACTACTATTATAGACGCCAAATACATCACTGTCAATTTTAATATTATCATTTTTAATCAAATGATAATATTAATCCATTACTCCATTTCTTTTACATGAAAATAAGGTGCCAGAAGATATTTCTCCCAACACCTTGTTTTTTAGATGCTATTTCTTGTAGTCTGCACCTATGCCTTTACTTTTGTATTTTTTCAAAAAACAGTCCATCCCGGTTACAGTAATAGTAAAGCCGCTTTATTCCATTGATCTTAAATCTAGCCTCAGCATTTCCTTCCGGATAGAGTTTTACCATCTGTACCCGGTCAGATGAAACCGCTGCCAGAAACGAAATATAATGCTGCTTTGTCATTTCGTGGTCGATACGCACAAAATACTCATCCTCCACCCGCTCAATGATTGGAGCATGTTTCTCATCTGCATGTTCCGCTTCTGCCGGATAAAGAATCACTCCATGGCAACTGATCGCTGCTTCGCCCATACTATGAATGACATTTCCGCATACCGGGCAGACATAAAATCTGGAACGCAGCCTGTGTCATTTGATGTTCTTCACGCAGCGCTTTAATCACTGCGCCTGTTACATATTGATTCATATTTTTCCACCTCCGGAATCTATCATAAACCCGGAAATCATAATCTTGTACCTACGCTGCGTAGAGTCGACGATTCACTGCATAACGAAAATGATAATCAGTTTTTATACTGCAAACTGCGCTCAAAAGTAACCACTATGCCATGCCCAATAGCAACATTCGGTGTTACTGTCACCACGCGCCAGCCTTCTTTTGCCAACTGGTTCATACCCGCTTCTGAGTTTTTTACGTTATATGTTTCCACTTTATACTCGTACATGATTGTCCCTCCTTTATTCAAAAGATAGTGTCAAACACTACTATAAATGGTGATCATGCCTGCCATGATAATGATCAATAAAATGATAACTATGACCGGTACAAAAGACGGATCCACATAATTGGCCCACGGATAATCATCATTGATCCTGTAATCCTGTTCAGCAATACCGAACTCCTCCGCCAGTTGTTTGATGCTTTCTTCCATTTTTTCTGTGTTTTTTGATACAAATGATGTATAACTCTTTTACTCCTCCATAGCCTCTGTATCAGCACAAAAACCACAGATCACGAAGTTTTTTCCTGAATGAAATCCAGACTTCCATTCCTGTTTACCTGATAGGGAACCCTGATCGTATCACCGATTTCTCCTGACAGAGAGAGCGCCTCTAAAATTCCTCTTGAGACAACAATTTCATCTTCATCCTCCGGCAATCTTCCTTCCAAAAGATCTAATTGATACATTTCGAGTGCCGCTGCATCCATATACATCATCGTGATCTTCCCATCATCAGCCACGATGTATCCAAGACCACTTCGCAACCCATAGTGATCAATCACATGGTGCGAAGCCAGTTTTGTCACCGTATCTTCCGGTATATTCCGAAACAGGGCATGCCATGTCGGATACAACTCGTTTACCTCTCCACCTTATCTTTTCTTATGATGATTTTCCAACACAACAGCCAACGCCATTCCCCACAATGGCCCAAGGGCAAGACCAAGTGCATGATTCTCCCATAATCCACAATGATTCAGCGCCACGCCCCAAAGCAAACCCAGAGACAGCCCCAGCGCGATATGCTGTTGTCTTTCTTTCTCATTCGTTTCAGCATCCTTTTCATTCAGGCCCACACAAATAATCGCCACAGCCAACCCTACAAGTATCCACGGCAATGCCGCTAAAACAAACTCTTTCATCCTCCACCTCCGACAGAAACACGGTTTTCATCTATTTCTATTGTTCATAAAACTGAAAAAGGATCATAGGTCTGTTTTTTACCTGAATGTGTGAATTTTATAGGGAAATACACAGGATCACTTGATGCGGGATGACAGTTCCTCGTAAATCTGTTTCGTACTCTGTTCATCTGTTCCACTGATCACAATGATCTCTCCATCTACGAGCAGCTGCACTCCCTGCCTCGTTTTATTATACGCATACAGGGTATAATCTCCAAAGGCCTGATTGCGAAAGGCACCCATTCCCATTGTAAAAGAGCCAAAGCCCATTTCACGGTTCCCTTTTTGATAGTCCTCTAAATATTTAATCTCATCAATCTCATCATAACGAACCGTGAGATCACTCCAACCGGTGGCGTTGATCGTAAACTCCTCCTCCTGATAGGAAATCTTAATGGAACCGGAAAATAAAAGTAATGCAGTGATCGCAAAAATGACGATGACTATGATCTTTGCGATTTTTCCATTGGTCCCAGACCAGACACTCTCATCTTTCGTATAAGTACCTGCCGCTTTCTGTTTGCGATAATACAGATAAGAATACAGGATCGGTGCAATGATCATGACAAATAAGACAGGCGTACTGATGGCAAAACCGGTCTGTTTCGGAAGAAATGCTGAAACCACTAACAACAATCCGCCGATGACCCACACTTTCCCACCAAACCGATGGGTTGCATTCCAGTTTTCATCATTTTGCAGTGTCCATGTTACCCGAATGCCCAGCGTATGATTCCGTCTGCACTTCGGCATATAGTTTCCAATCAACAAAAATGAAAGCCCTAAAAATACATTGACAAAAAACTTCATATCAAAAGAGAAATGAAGCGCTGCCCGAAACAAAATGCCGGTCACAAAGAAAGAAATAAAGGGAATGATCCAGAATATCATTCCAAATGCTTTTTTATTCTGATTTTGATTGCTTTGATCTTTTGTCGTAAGATATAAGCAAAACAGATGTAACGCCATCAAAAGTGCCATCTGTATGCCACTGCTCAGCATGTAACGTTGCGCTGTCATGCCTCCCGTCAGTCTGACAGACATAGACGGCATGTTGAGTACCACCCAAAATAATAATGTCGGAACTGCAATGATGATTGTTGATACGATATATTTCCATTTTTGTTCTCTCATACGGATTCTCCTTCCTTTTACGTATCCCATCGGCGATACGTTAATTCATGCCTTTTAAATCTGCGATCCACACCAAAACTTCTTCCAATACCGATGTGTTCAATTCATAAAAAATAAATTTCCCTTCCCTCGTGTCTCTCACCAGATCCGCATCTTTCAGGATCGATAGATGCCTGGAAATTGCCGCACCGGTAATATCGAACTGCTCCGCGATCTCACCTGCCGACATTCTTTTTTTCTTCAAAAGTCCCAGTATCTCCCGCCGGACTGGATCATCCAAAGCTTTTAATGTCTCATGAACTGCCATATACTCTCCTTTCATTTAACATTTAACTTAATTGTTAAATGTATAATAAAACAAACCACCTCATCTGTCAAGTACCATTTGAGGCGGTCCGTAAAAGTTTTTGTTATACTTCTTTGATTTGTTCCAGCCATTGATTGGCTAAGGATTTGCAGCGTTCAAAATCATAATCCTCTGACGCATCTTTCATTTGGCTGACCAACGTAGACTGGGGTTCCTGTGTCACCGAAGTCTCTAATTTCCGGACTAAATCTTCGATTGTTGTAGAATCCAATTCCACAGTTGCCGCAATCAGTTCTTCCAAAATATCCGCAATCTCACGGTCTGTCCTTTGAACGATCTCCTTTTGTTCCTCATCGGCAGGAACATATGCACGCAATGTTTCCTTTAACGCCGTATACCGATCCAACAATTCCCCCGTATTCTGACGGATAAACGAAATGTCCTTTGCTTTTCCCGCCATCTCCAGTTTTTCGGCAAGATCACCTAAGTCAAATGCACCGATCTGTCTGGAGGAACTCTTTAATGCATGTACTTCCGTCGTGTACCTTTCCCAGTCAGCAGTTTCATAGGAAGACAGGATCACCTGCTTCTTCTTTTCGACATTTTTATAATACTGGTTCAGAACATCATGATAAATACTTACGCTGCCGATCAACCGGACTGCTTCTTTTACATCCAAGCCCGGTATATCCATGGTCTGATCCGGTTCATTGCTGTTTAAGGAAGCGATCTCTTCCTGGGACAGTTCAATGATCTTCTCCTTCGGAAGCCAGTTTTTCAGCATTTGAAGCAGCAACGCAAATTCGATGGGTTTTGGCATGAAATCATTCATTCCTTCTACCAAAAACATTCCTTTTGCATTTTCCATGGCGTTGGCTGTCAAAGCGATGATCGGCACATCATCGTACTCCGGATGCATTCTTCGGATGATATGGGTGGTCTCGATACCGTCCATCATGGGCATCATATGATCCATAAAAACAAGATCGTACATTTGAGATGAAATCTTTTCGATGGCTTCTGCTCCGCTGAGGGCTGTATCTGTCTGGACATGAAGCGGCTTTAACAAACCTATGCAAACCGTAAGATTGACCTCGTTGTCATCCACAACAAGGATCTTTGCGTCCGGCGCTTCAAAATCAATCTCTACCATTTCATCTTCATTTTCATGAAGCACCAAGGTCTCGTTGTTTAAGATTCTGAGAATGTTATTGACATACAACGGTTTATTAACAATGACCGCACCTTTGATCGGACTATCATGACAGTCCACATAACCATCTATGACGATCACCTTGATATCTGTCCGCCGATCCACCAGATTCAGGAATTTTTCATCCAGCAATTCATAGTCTATAAAGATATGGCTGTATTCATCCCAATGCTTTACAGACTGACTGACAGCCGTTGCTTTGCAGCCCAACTGGTTCAGGTCTCTGAGCATCTGCTGTTCTCTGTATTGGTTGGTCACACAAATCAATGCGTCGACACTTTCCGGGTGTTCTACCGTCTTTGCCGCCACTTCCTCCAACTCCAACTGGGGCAGCGTAAATGAAAATGTACTTCCTACTCCATATTCACTCTCTACCGAAAGTTTTCCGTTCATCAGTTCCAGAAGATTTCTGGATATGGTAAGACCTAATCCGCTTCCTTCAATATTCCGGTTGCGCTTGCTGTCGACCTGTTGGAAGGAATCAAAGATTCTCTGCAGGTCTTTCTCTTTAATTCCGATTCCGGTATCTTTTACCGATACCTGAAGTTCTTTCATTTTGGGACCGAAATCTACGCAGCGGACACGAATGTGAACCTTGCCCTCATTCGTGAATTTAATCGCATTGTTTGCTATATTTGTAATGATCTGCTTGATGCGGGTTTCGTCACCCATCAGTTTTCCGGGCAGTTTCGGGTCAACGTCCACGATCAATGCAACATCTTTTTCTTTGATTCGGGTCTGTAAAATATGAACGACATCATCCAGCAATTGCATAGGGTTATATTCGTTCATATTGATCTCCATTTTTCCTGATTCGATCTTTGAAAAGTCCAAAATATCGTTAATAATCGTCAGCAGCATGCCGCTGGATCTCTTGATCTGGCGAACGTGGGATTTTACAACTTCCAGATCAGTCTCCCGAAGCGCCATGTCCGACATACCTACGATGGCATTCATGGGCGTACGGATCTCATGGCTCATATTCGCCAAAAAATCGGATTTCATTTTTGCCGCTGCTTCTATTTCTTTGTTGGCACGAAGCACCTGCAGTTTATTGGACGCGATCTCCGCAATGATGTTTGAGATCCGTTCCACATCCTCCACGGTCTGATCCACCTGCGCCTGTGTGACGATCGGTATGGTTTTGGATGCTTCGTACAATTCCTCCCGATCAAGTCCCAGTTCCTCAGCCAACTGATCCGTCTGCTCTCTGGTAAACTCCTTCGTGGAAACCTGACCTCCGATGATATAACCATATTGCTTTCCTTCTACGATAACCGGAGCGGAGATGTCTACAAGTCCGGCATGACATGTGTAAGCGAACGCTTTCCCTGCTTCACAGCATTGCGCAGCATGCTCTTTATCACAAGCATCACAACGCCTTTTTCCTTCCGGCGATTTTTTTATATGTGACTCACAAAATGGGTTTATGATACGTGTCGATGTGAAAAAACTGCCATCTGAATAACACAGTCCGGTGGCAATTCCGTTTTTTAAAACGACCATTTTTTGGAGTTCCATAATGATATGGTTGCTGATCAAATCTGTTAATTTTATTTCACCCATTGCCTATCTCCTCGTAAATGTAAAAAATCCCAATCTTTTTTACTGATCTGTCTTTCATACATATTTTACTACTTTTAGGCATTCATTACAATTTAATGTTGAAAAAATAACAGCATTTCACGGCCATCTGTCAGGTCTCGTCCTCCGCCAGATGGAGCAGCTGCAGCAGATTTTCCTCTTTCAAAAGCGCAATTCCCTGGGCTTCATCCCCCAAAATAACAAGGTTATCCCCCTGCTTGATATGAAAGATCTTTCTTGCCTTGGCAGGGATCACGATCTGCCCTTTCTCACCTACCTTGACCATTCCGAAAATGTGCTTGCCCTTCGGCGGTACTCCAAGCCCCATTCCGTCAGACCTTTCATAACTGATCAGATCATCAACCGTAATGCCGAATATATCCGCCAATGTCTTGCATTTTTCAATATCCGGCAAGGATTCGCCCGTCTCATATTTGGAGAGGGTCTGTCTGGAAACGCCGATCTTTTCGGCAAGTTCCTCCTGGGACAGCGAATGATATTTTCTTAACTCCATCAAATTATCCGCAAACATTATTTTTTACCTCCGATGCCGCAGACACACCATCTCAGAAACGGTATGCGCCGAATGACCTCATAAAGAAGAAACGCTCCTGCAAAGGCAGCGATGCCCACCAACAAGTACATAACGAACGGCGGAAAGGCAGTGTACAGATGTAAATACCACGCGCAGACCGCAAGGGGCAGATAATGGAACAGATAGAATCCCCATGCCTTCCGACCCATAAACCGAGAAAACGAGTTTTCAAAATTGCCCCATTTTTTCATGAAGGAAAGAATCGCAAGGGTGGCGATCCACGCGTACAAATTGCACATAAAGGTATCTAATACCTCATGCTCCGCATAGGGTTTGCCAAAATAAACTGCGACAAATGCGACCCCCAGCCCAAGCGCTGCAAGCGAAAATAAAAGCCACCATCGCTCCAGTCTGTCCATGACCGCATCGTGGAAAAAAACAAAATATCCAAGGAAAAATCCTACGCCGTAAATACCGAAGCGATATACAACGATCACCGGCGTATTTAAGATCTGTGCAGCACCCCAGATCAAAGGCGTCAGGCAGAGCAACACAAGAACATTGGTCTTTTCACACAGCCCATACAGCCTGTTTTTCTCGATTTTCCGAATAGGAAGTAACAGCATGGAAAACACCCAAAGTAATTGTATGTACCACAGCGGGCCGATACCGCTGGCCACCATAATGACAAACAGGATCGGTTTCGGCACCGCAGACATGCTTTCAAAGGCACCGGCGATCAACATGTTGTAATAGCCCATGATCCACCAAAAGACCAACAAACCGATCGTAGAGGGTACGAGCAGTTTGACCGTCCTGCTCTTTACAAACTCCTTTGCTGAATGAGCATCCAGATAACATCTTGCACTCATACCGGAGATCACAAACAACAAAAGCATAAACCACGGATAAACGATGTACTGGAAACTGTCCTGATACTGAACCGGCGTGAAGGGACCGATCACACCACTGGTCAGCACACCATTGAACATATAGATCACATGATAGATGACCACGATGACTACAGTGATCCATCGGATGTTATCGATGTAAGTTTTTCTCATATGTATACCACCTTTGCTCTTATTTTTAACATCATGGTAACATGAAGCAAGATGGAATTCTACCAAGAAAAGTAAACATAATCAGATATATTTCGTTAAAAAAAGTGGCAAATGATTATTTAGGATCGTTGTTTTTCGAGCCGCCGGATCTCTTTCACAAAGGGAATACTGAGCGAAAGAAGGATCAGTGCAGCACCGGCAACAGCCATCACGATCCCCGCGCCTTTTCCTACGCTGATCCCACGGAATCCGGCGATCCGATCCGCAAGGATCCCACTGCACCCGTAAGCAATGACATACCCAATCTGGGATAAAAAGCCTACAAATCCCCAGACGCGTCCCTGTAATTCATCCGGCGTGTTTGTTCTTACCAGAAAGTCCAGACAATTCCATAGTAATAAGAATTTTTTAAAATTTGACTGTCCCATTTTTCAATCTCCTTAATTTTCGCAACCGACAGATTGTCGGTTGCAATTAAAATGTAAGTCTATTCAGAGCATTAGCGGAATCGATATGGGTCTGAATAGACTAAATTTTTATTTTCTATAAAACACCGGAAGCATTGCCTCAAGCAGACTTCCCTTTTCCATATGGAGCAAAATCTCCGTGTTTCTAATAAATGCAAGAACCTTTTTCTTTTTTTCCTCCTCAGAGTACACGATCATATCATCAAACACCGTGTTGGAATACAAAAGTAGCATCTCTATCGTATTCTCCGGATCATCCGTCTGCATCAATCCCTGTGAAATACCATCTTCGATCAGTTTCGTAAACAGCGGTATCAATTGTTTTAAAAGCCGCTCCTGCATCTTTGCATGCATCAGAGCATTCTGCGGCTTATGCATCTGCTCCAGGATCATGTCACCGGTCTTTGTATCCACGTTTGCTGCAAGAACTGACTGGGTGAGTCTTTCCAGAACCGGAACAGATTCATCCAGTGCGATCCGGCTTGTTCTTCTCACGATCTCATCCAGGATCCGATCGATCATCGCATCCAGAATATCTTCCTTGGATGTAAAGTGATAATAAAGTGTCCCTCTTGCAATCCCGATCTCAGCCAGAATATCATTGGTACTGGTCTGGTCGTATCCTCTGGTACAAAATAATCGTTCTGCAACATCAAGTATTTCGTTTCTGCGTTCCGTGGCATCTTTTACTACACGCATCCCTTTCACCTCTAACCGACAAGTTGTCTATTGGTACGATAACACAAGGTCGTGCATTTGTAAAGAGTCGCATTTATTGTTGTTATGAAATATTCTTTTGGTCACTTTTCAGCAAACAATTTTGCCAGTCTGGCAAAAGGCTTTTTCATTGCAAACGCCAGCAGCACAACGATCACCGTAACGATAAAAAATAAGCCGGATACTTTTTCTTTCATAACTTCAAATAATCCGCCATAAAATGCCTGCCCGATGGGAGTCGCACACATACCGATACACATGGCACAGGAAATGACTTTTCCGATCAGATGTTCCGGTACGATCATCTGCAGATACGACATAATCTGAATCGAAAACAACGTTGCCAAAAACATCATGAAAAAACAACTGATCATAATGATCACATACGAAACCATTGCCGGAACCGGGAGCATC
>CAMBUC010000039.1 GCA_945871045.1 uncultured bacterium | reverse complement strand
AAGATGCTTAAATTTACTGTCACTGACGATCTTGACAAGTCCTCTTGCTACACACTCTTCCGGATCTTCGCAAGTATTGATCTTGATACCGGTAATGTTTGCAAATAACTGATCCAATTTCGGAATTCTTGATGAGCCACCGGTAATATAGATACCGGAATAAATAATATCCCGTGCAAGTTCCGGCGGTGTATGCTCTAATGTCATCTTGATGGAATTACAAATGTCATTCAGATCGGACTGGATCGCCTCATACACCTGTGTAGCAGAAATTTCTGTTTCGATGGGCAGACCACTCACCACGTCACGTCCGACAATGGACATGGTTTCCTCGCTGCCGGGCAGCGCACTTCCGATGGTCTCCTTTAATGCACAGGCAGTTTTTTTGCCGATCAACAGATTGTTATTTTTACGGATGTAGGAAATGATCGATTCGTCCAACTGATTTCCGCCAAAGTGAAGCAGACTGCTCAAAACAAGCCCCCCAAGAGAGATCACGGAAATCTCGGTGGTGTCTGCGCCAATATCCACCAGCATGACACCGGTAGGGTCATTCACATCCAGTCCAAGACCTACGGCATCTGCGATGGGTTTCTCACAAACCTGAACAAGACGGGGTTTTACCTTGCTTTTATAAAACATGTCAAAGAATGCTTTTTTTTCTACTTCGGTAATATCCGTGGGCACTGCAACGATAAAATCCGCGCCGCGCATTTTTCCTTTGGAATGTTTTTCTAAAAAAGAAAAGATCATTGTCTGAAGGAAATTGTACTCTGCGATCACACCGCCAACAACAGGAAATGACACCTGAATGGATTCCGGTGCCTTTTCATACATTGCATAGGCAGCATCACCATACGCATAAAGCTGATTCTTGTTGACGATCGCAACGGTATTTTTTTCATTTAAGATCTGACCGCTGGATTTACAGAATACTTTCAGGTTAGTTGTTCCTAAGTCTATTCCATATACATTGCTGCTCATGTTGTTTCTCTCCTAAACTAAAATCTGTTTGTTTTCTCGAAAACTGTAATAATTATTGTCTCCAATGATGATGTGATCTGACAAATGCAGATCCATCAATTCCCCACATGCCTGCATCCGGGCAGTCATCGCATGATCTTCCCTGCTGGGCGTCGGATCTCCGCTGGGATGATTATGAAGCAGGATAAAGTAGACTGCCTTTTTCTCCAGTAAACGGACGAAAATATCCCGCGGTGAACCCATGACATGATCCACTGTTCCGGTTGAAATGAGCGTATCACCGATCAGGTGGCATTTCGCATCAAACATGCTGACCAGCAATTGCTCTGCCTGTTCGTGCCGTAAGCGCTCCATATAATAGGCTGCAACGGATGATGCATTGGACAGACAGATGCGATCCTTTCGATCTGTACGCGCGATCCGTCTGGAAAGTTCTGCCACACACTTTAACTGAATGGCTTTTACTTTTCCGATACCTGGAAATCGCATCAGTTCTTCAACGGACAGGTGATAAAGATTTAATAAATTCTTTCCGTCCGCCTGTAAAATGCGCTGTGCAAGCGCTACCGCATTCATGTCCCGGCTGCCGCTCTTTAAAATGACGGCTAACAGTTCTGCATCGGACAATGCCTGTGCTCCTTCCAGCAGACATTTTTCATAAGGCCGTTCCGAAATCGGAAGATCCTTTGTAGTAATATGTGTTGTCATTTGACCTCTTTTCTGCTCTCTTCTCAAAGCGTCAAATCACATACCATCGTTTTATTCTATCACATCAGATCCCTATTAACAAGGTTACGAGTATAAAGTTTTTGTAAAGACATGAGAATACCAAATTTTGCATGGTGCCAGGTCAGGCCCCCCTGAAAATAGACATTATAAGGCTCTCGAAGGGGACCGTCTGCGGAAAGTTCAATGGAAGAACCCTGCACGAAGGCGCCGGCCGCCATGATGACTTTGCTGTCATAGCCGGGCATATCCCAGGGCTCCGGTGTCACATAACTGTCTACCGGCGCCCCTGCCTGAATGCCTTCGCAAAACGCACATAAACGTTCCGGCGTCTCCAGCGCGATCGCCTGAATGATGTCATGACGGGACTCTGTTCCATCGGGAAGCACCGTAAAGCCAAGGCGCTCATAAATATTTGCAGCAAAGATCGCCCCCTTTAATGCGCCGCTGACCACAAGGGGTGCCTGAAACAGACCCTGATAAAAGGATCCGATCACACCAAGGGAAGCGCCTACCTCTTTTCCAAGACCCGGCGAAGTCAGACGGTATGCGGCATTTTCCACGCATTTCTTAGTTCCGGCGATATATCCGCCGATGGGCGCAAGTCCGCCGCCGGGATTTTTGATCAGGGAACCCACAACCATATCGGCGCCCACATCACTGGGTTCGATAGTCTCGACAAACTCGCCATAACAATTATCTACCATACAGATCACATCCGGTTTGATGCTCTTGACAAAAGCGATCAAATCGCCGATCTCTGCAACGGATAATGTCTTTCGCATCAGATATCCCTTTGAGCGCTGAATGGTGACCAGTTTTGTCTTTTCATTGATGGCTGCACGGATCCCATCATAATCAAAGCCGCCCTGCGGCAGGAATTCCACCTGACGGTAGGTAACACCGTATTCCGCCAACGAACCTACAGAGGGGCGGATACCGATCACTTCCTCCAGGGTGTCATAGGGCTTGCCCACAGGGGAAAGAAGTTCATCCCCCGGACGCAGATTTGACATGAGGGCCAGTGCAAGGGCATGGGTTCCGCAGGTGATCTGCGGACGCACCAGTGCCGCTTCGGTATGGAATACATCCGCATAAACCTGTTCCAAGGTGTCCCGCCCCAGATCATTGTAGCCGTATCCGCTGGAAGCGTTAAAACACTCTGCGCTGACGCGATTTTTCTGCATGGCGCTGATCACCTTTAACTGATTATACTCTGCCACTGCATCGATGGCCTCAAAACGCTCTTTTAATTCGTTTGCAATCTTCTCTCCAAACTGAAATACAGGTGCATCAATTCCCATCTGTGAATAAATTTCCGTTAAATCAATTGTTCCTGACATTACTTTATTCCTCGTTTCTCTATTTCTTCTAACATGTAAGTTAAGATTTTTTCTTCCTCATAATCAAAGTCTGATTTATCTACCCAGATCACATCCCGCTCCCGCCGAAACCAGGTAAGCTGGCGTTTTGCAAAATGTCTGGTGTCACGTTTGATGATGGAAACAGCCTCCTCCAACGTACAGTCACCATCCAGATATGCAAGCAGTTCCTTATAGCCAAGTCCCTGCATGGAAACCATATCTTTCGTATAACCCATTTCTTTTAATTTTATTACTTCATCCAAAAGTCCCTGTTCCATCATCTGATCCACACGGGCATCTATCCGCGCATACAGATTTTCCCGTTTATCCGTCAGAACAAAATAGGCAAATCCATAGGGGGATGACTTGGCGCGTTCTGTCTCATTATGTACAGAGATCCGGGTGCCTGTCTTTTCATAAAACTCCAAAGCGCGGATCACGCGCTTTACATTATTTGCATGGATCTCCTCTGCGGCTTTAGGGTCTACTGCACGAAGCATTTCATGCAAAGCCTCTGCCCCTTGCCGTGCAGCGATCCCTTCGTATCTTTCACGAAGTGCCGTATCTGCGTCTTCTGATGTAAAATCAATATCATACAACAGTGCCTGAATATAAAAACCGGTGCCTCCCACAACAAGGGGAAGTTTTCCCTGTTCCCAAAGTTTTTCCATGGCATCCTTTGCATCCTTTTGAAACCGGACCACATGAAATTCTTCATCCGGTTCATAGACGTCGACTAATGCATGTGGAACTCCCTGCATCTCTTCCGGCGTGATCTTTGCAGAACCGATATCCATGTGTTTGTAGACCTGCATGGAGTCGGCAGAGATCACGCCTGTATCCAGTGCCTTTGCAAGGGCGATGGACAGGGCTGTTTTTCCAACTGCGGTAGGTCCCGTCAGTATCACCACATTTTTCTTTTTCAACATTTATACGATCCTCTTAAATTTCTTTTCAATCTCATATTTGCTCATAGATATTATGGTAGGTCTCCCATGAGGACAGTGATAGGGATTGTCTAATGTCAGCAGTTCTTTTATGAGTTCTTCTGCTTCCATGGGGCTGATCCGCTGATTTCCTTTGATGGCAGCCTTGCAGGATGCAGTTGCTACTTTATTCCAGATCATCTCCGGTGTTGCCCGTCCGCTTCCTGTGCCTGTCACCATATCATCTAACAGTTCATAAAACAATTGTCTGGCATCCAGTTGATATAAATTATCGGGAACTGCATTGATGGCATACTCATTCCCACCAAACTCATTGATCTCAAAGCCTAACTGCTGCAGTTCTTCCAGATTGCTGTTTAAGGCATTCTGCTCCTGCATGGAAAGACTTAAGATGATGGGCGGACTCAATTGCTGCGAGGTATAAGAACGGGTTGCAAATGTTTTCATATTTCGTTCAAATAATACTTTCTCATGAGCCGCATGCTGATCGATGATATACAATTTATCATCTACCTGTGCCAGCCAATAGGTGTCAAACAACTGCCCGATGATCCGGATATTGGATTTTTTCGCTTCTTCGATAAAATTGGTCTGATAGCCGTTTTCCTCGCGAAACACTTCCGTCAGTTCAATCTGTTGCGGAACAGATTCAGGAACCTGTGATGCATTATCTTCTGTGACAGGCTGAACAACCGGCTGTATATCTGAAAATAACGCTTGTTTTTCTTTGGTCGGTAACGGACGAGGTGCATATTTTTGTTCATAGGGGCTGTCCTTTCGGATTGCCTGCCGCACTTGTTCTTTTCGATCCGTTCCATGATCTGTCACAGGTTCCTGTGGGTGCGGCTGCACAGTATTTTGTGATAATCTTTGTTCAGACAGTCGTTTCTGTTCAAAGGGCTGCGGTACAACTGCTTTGCGAGTCACCGTTTTTTCTTTCTTGTGTAACTGATCCGCACCTGCTGACACTTCCGGGATCAGATCCTTTCCCTGTAACGTATCCCGCAGCATTTCCAAAAGCGTTTCATATAGTTTTTCTCCGTTGGAAAAACGGACTTCCATCTTTGTGGGGTGAACATTCACATCCAACAGTTCCTCATCCATCGTAAGATAAAGCACAGTAAAGGGATACTGCCGGTTCATAAGGTACGGCTTGTAGGCTTCTTCGATGGCTTTTGCCACAACATTGCTCTTCATATATCTTCCGTTAATATAATAATTTTCAAAGTTCCGGTTTCCTCTGGAGATCAATGGTTTTCCAATAAAACCGGAAAGGCAGATGCCGTCTTTTTCCTTATCCACCGAAATGAGATTTGCGGCGATATCTTTGCCGTAAATATGGTAAATGATATCCTTTCGGTTGCAATTGCCCGAAGTATGCAGTTTCGGCTGATTGTTTATGATCAGTTGGAATGAAATCTCCGGATGCGATAATGAAAGCCGCTCCAGGATCGTCGCAACATAACCGGCCTCTGTCTGAGCAGACTTTAAAAATTTCCGGCGCACGGGGGTGTTAAAAAACAGGTTGCGGACAAGAAACGTCGTACCTTCCGGCGCCCCAACCTCTTCAAAGGCCTTTTCTTTGGAGCCTTCGATCTGATATCGGACGCCCGTAAGCGCCCCCCTGGGTCTTGTGATCAGTTCCACCTGTGCCACCGCGCTGATGCTTGCCAATGCCTCTCCACGGAAACCAAGGGAGCGGACACATAACAGATCCTCTATCGAGCGGATCTTGCTTGTGGAATGGCGCAGAAACGCCAGACGAACCTGATCCTTATCGATTCCGCAGCCATTATCTGTGATTCGAAGAAAGGACATTCCTCCGTCTTTGATCTCCACCGTAATATAGGTTGCTTTTGCATCAATGGCATTTTCCACCAGTTCTTTTACAACAGAAGAAGGCCGTTCCACGACCTCTCCTGCAGCGATTTTTTCTATTGTTGCCTCATCAAGCAATTGAATATCAGGCATCGATAATCTCCTTTTTCCTGACGGATGCGCAAAGCGCATTCTATTTTTTACCAGCGATTTTTTAATTTGCCTTGCAGTTCATACAACTTATTCAGTGCCTCTATGGGTGTATAATTTCCCAGATCCAGTTCCTTTAACTCATTTAATATATCATCATCATCGATCGTATCAAAGAGGGAAATCTGGTTTTTGTCTACTTCATCCAGTTTCTTTATTTTCTGATGTTGATGGGAACGCTTTTCCGGAGAAAGGCTCTCTACCCCGGAAGTAATATTGTTGTCGATCAGTTCCTGACAGATCTCTTTGGCGCGGTTGATCACAGAATCAGGCACACCTGCCAATTTGGCAACTTGTATACCATAACTTCGATCTGCCCCGCCTTTCACGATCTTCCGCAGAAAAACGATATCGTCCCCTTTTTCTTTTACGGCAATACAATAATTGTTGACGTTATCAAGAATTCCCTCCAGTTCCGTCAATTCATGATAATGGGTGGCAAATAATGTTTTTGCCCCAAGTAGTTTTGGATTGCTGATATGCTCAACAACCGCCCAGGCAATGGACAAACCGTCAAAGGTGGAAGTTCCGCGTCCGATCTCATCCAGGATCAGCAAACTGTTGGAGGTAGCGTTGCGAAGAATATTTGCCACTTCATTCATCTCCACCATAAAGGTACTCTGCCCGCTTGCCAGATCATCACTTGCACCCACACGCGTGAAGATCCGATCCACCAGACCGATCTTCGCTTTGGCAGCCGGAACGAAACTTCCGATCTGCGCCATCAGAACGATCAGGGCAGTCTGTCTCATATAGGTTGATTTTCCCGCCATGTTCGGTCCGGTGATAATGGATATACGATGTTTTGCGTTATCCAGAAACGTGTCATTGGGAATGAACAGATCGTTGTTGATCATCTTTTCTACAACCGGATGTCTTCCGTCACGAATGTCGATCAAACCGTTTTCATTTAAACTGGGACGACAGTAATGATTGTGATCGGCCACCTTTGCCAAAGATAAAAGCACATCTAAACCGGCGACTGCTTTGGCTGTTTTCTGGATCCTTGCCACTTCACCGGTGATCCGCTCGCGTAACTGACGAAACAGTTCGTATTCCAACTGTACCAGTTTGTCCTCCGCGCCAAGAATGGTTTCTTCTAATTCTTTTAGTTCCGGCGTAATATAACGCTCTGCATTCGTCAATGTCTGTTTTCTTGTATAGTAATCCGGCACTAATTCTTTATAGGAATTCGTCACTTCCAGATAATATCCGAATACTTTGTTGTACTTGATCCGAAGATTTTTGATACCTGTCTTTTCGCGTTCCGAACTTTCAATCTGTGCCAGCCAGCTTTTTCCATCTGTTTTGGCCATACGCAGACGATCTACTTCTTCGAAGTATCCATCTTTTAAGATCCCACCATCATGGACAGTGATGGGCGGATCATCAATGACCGCCTCATCGATCCACTGAAAGACATCTTCCAGCGGATCCATCTCGTCATACAGTTTTTTTAATGCTTCACACTGAAATTCTGCGAGAACCATTCGGATTGCCGGAAGCATCTGAAGGGAATTTCGAAAGGCGATGAGATCTCTCGGATTGGCAGTCTGATAACTGATCCGTGTGATCAGACGCTCCAGATCATACACCGGTCCTAAATATTCACTGAGTTCCTCTCGGCTCATCAGATTGTTATTGAATTCATCGATGGCATCATAGCGCGCCTCGATCTCCTTCTTATTGATGAGCGGCTGTTCTACATAAGAACGCAACAGTCTGGCACCCATTGCTGTTTTCGTCTTATCAAGCACCCAAAGCAGCGAACCTTTTTTATTCTTTTCGCGCATGGTCTCTACCAGTTCCAAATTTCTGCGGGTCGCAGAATCAAGCACCATAAAGGTTCCCGTTGCATAGGGGTGAATAGCGGTCATGTTCTCAAGGCCGTTCATCTGGGTTTCATACAGATATTTCAGTAAAGCACCGGAGGCTAATGTACCGGAAAGGTAATCAGCCAGTCCAAGACCATCCACCTGTTTTACATGAAAATGATCCAGCAGCGTCTGTTTTGCGATATCATCGGTAAAATACCAGGAATCCAGCGCCGTGATCGCAATCCGGAGCCTTGTTTTCAGATCCTCGATATTTAAGGCGCTCAGAAACAATGCCTCATTGCAAATGATCTCAGCGGGAGCAAATTTATTGATCTCATCGGTCAGTTTTTGTACGGAATCAATTTCCGTCACAAAAAAATCACCGGTGGACACATCGGCCGTAGAAACTCCGAACACATCCTCATCACAATAGATGCACATCAGATAGTTATTTTTTGTTTCATCCAACGAGAGCGCATCCATGTTTGTTCCCGGTGTCACGATACGGATCACCTGTCGTTCCACGATGCCTTTTGCCTGTTTGGGATCCTCCATCTGTTCACAGATGGCTACCTTATATCCCTTGGATACCAGACGGTTGATATATGTATCTGCCGCATGAAAAGGAACGCCGCACATGGGAGCCCGTTCTTCCATTCCGCACTGTTTTCCGGTCAGTGTCAGTTCCAACTCTCTGGAAGCCGTGATCGCGTCATCAAAAAACATCTCATAAAAGTCACCCAGCCGATAAAATAAGATACAATCGCTGTGTGTTTCTTTGGTTTTTAAATAATGTTTCATCATGGGTGAATACTCAGCCATCATGATCCTCCTTATTTCTTACATTGGTTTATATTTTGAAGCGATCGCTTCTGCCACTTTGATACCATCCATTGCTGCCGAAGTGATACCGCCTGCATATCCTGCGCCTTCTCCACAGGGATAGATCCCTTTCCAATTGCTCTCAAAGGCTTCATCCCGAAGGATACGAAGGGGGGATGAAGTGCGGCTCTCCACGCCGGACAGGATCGCGTCACTGCGGTCAAAACCGCGCAAGCGAAGTCCAAACTGTTCCATGCCGGCTGTAAAGCAGCGATTCATCTCCGGAGTCATCAGTTCATGCAAAGGTCCAAAGGCCGCCGCCCCTTTCACACAACTTTCAAATGATCCGTAACTGTATGATTCACGCTGTTCTTTAAAATCACCAAACAACTGCTGAGGGATCTTTCCATCACAGAGTGCAAAGGCTTTTTCTTCTAAACCTCTTTGAAACGCAACACCTGAAAGCGGTCCGGTTTCCGGAAAATCCTCCGGTGTTACAGAAACGATGATGGCAGAATTCGCGTTCGCGCTATCTCGTCTGTAATAACTCATGCCGTTTACTGCCAGCCGTTTTTCTTCGGAAGAGGCATTCACTACATAGCCGCCGGGACACATACAAAATGAATAGACACCACGCTGACCCGGGAAATTAGCCGTCACCTTATAGGGAGCAACCGGTAAATGATGCATATCTGCATTTGCACCATACTGGCTTTCATTGATCATAGACTGTGGGTGTTCCACACGAAATCCTACTGCAAATGATTTCGGCTCCATAACAAAGTGTTTCTTTTCCAACAATTCAAAGGTATCCCTTGCCGAATGGCCCAGGGCAAGAACTGCAAGATCTGCATCCATCCGGTGTTCCCCCAGTTTCGATGCAACGGTTAAACCACGCAGTTTTCCATCCTGCATCCAAAGATCTGTCATCCGGTGTTCAAAGTATATCTTTCCGCCAAGACGTTTGATCTCCTCACGCATATTCCGGATCACAGTGATCAAAAGATCCGTTCCGATATGAGGCTTGCTTTCAAATAGAATTTCCGAAGGTGCACCGAACTTGCAAAACACTTCTAAAACATGTTTTCCACGGCCGACGGGATCTTTTACCATGGTATTTAATTTTCCATCAGAAAAAGTACCTGCGCCGCCTTCACCAAATTGCACGTTTGAAGAAGGGTCTAATTCTCCTTCCTCCCAAAAGCGAAGTACATCCTTTCTGCGCTCTTCTACACACTTGCCCCGTTCCAACAGGATCGGCCGATAGCCGTGAAGCGCTAATTCATATGCACAAAATAAACCGGCAGGACCTGCTCCGACGATCACCGGTGGCGTGTGCAAGGGCCGGTTTCCCGGCTTCGGGAAATGATAACGCTGCGGTTGTGCCAGCTGAATGTTGGGCTTTCGCAGTTTCTTTACGAGTTTTGCCTCACCGCTCATAGAAACATCCACCGTATAGACATAAGATAACTGCGGCTTTTTTCTCGCATCTACAGAGCGTTTGACAATCTGATAAGTAAATACCGTATCTGCCGAAAGTCCCAGCGTATGTCTGATCTTATTTTCAATTGTAAAATGATCATGCTCCAAAGGCAGCTTTAACTGTTGAATCCGTATCATGTTATCCTATCCCTTTCAATGATCCTGAAAGATCTCCTGTTTACACTTGACTTTTTGCCGTTGCAGCTGCATGTTGTCCGGCAACTGCACCGCTGGACCATGCCCATTGCAGATTAAACCCGCCACAGATGCCATCAACATCCAGCATTTCCCCTGCAAAATACAGTCCCGGGATCAGTTTCGACTCCATCGTTTCAGAAAAAACTTCCGAAGTATCCACACCGCCTGCGGTGACCTGTGCCTGTTCAAAGGAACGGGTAGCCGTGATGGGGACTTCAAAATGCTTGCATAACTGTACGAGACGATTCACCTGTTTTTTTGAAAGTTCGAAACTCATCAGATCTTTTGCTATCCCGGCTTCTTCCAGTAACGCCACGCCCAGTTTCTCTGCAAACAGTCCCACCAGAATTTGTTCCATCGTCTTGTTATTTGCATAGACACGATGCACGCGCTCCAAAAGAAGGACCAAAAACTGCTCATCGGTATACTCCGGAAGAAAATCGATCTCAACTTTTACTTTTTTCTTCCTGCTTAATGCCCGTGATGCGAGGGAACTGAGTTGAAAGATACAGATGCCGGAAATACCATAATCGGTCAATTGCAGTTCGCCGGACTCTATCCCATATCTTGTGTTTTCTATGTATAATTTTGCCGAAATTTCTGCACGAATTCCTGCAACCTTCTTGAAAAATGCAAGGTCCGATTGCAGCGGGACAAGTGCCGGAACTAAATCTTGTATTTTATGTCCGATTCGTTCTACATATAGAAAACCACTTCCGTCGCTTCCGCTCTTCTTGAAGGATTTTCCCCCGGTTGCCAAAACACAACATCTGGTGTTGTAGGTTCCTGTCTTGGTCTCGATCACAAATCCGGTGTCTTTTTTTGTGCCGGAATTGCCTTCGTTTTTGCATATATTTTCCGCTTTTTGAATCGATCTTATGCCGATTTCGCACTCTATGGAAATGCCCAAACGCCCACATTCCATCAGCATTGCAGACAAAATCGCGGATGCCTGTCCGCACCTTGGATAATAACCACCTCGTCGTTTGACAAACAGCACGCCCAATTCATCGAAAAAATTCAATGTAGAATTAATATCAAACTTTTTTATCGCAGGCAACACAAATGCAGGACAAGTCCCGTGATAATATTGTTCACACGCGGTCTCATCCTGCGAATTGGTAAAATGAAAAAGTACTTCATTTGTAAAGTTACATTTTCCGTTACCGGTCATCAACAATTTCTTTCCCGGACGTTCTATGTGCTCTAAAACAAGCACCTTTGCTCCCTCTCTTGCTGCCTGTATCGCCGCCATAAGTCCCGCTGCACCGGCTCCGACAACGATCACATCCCAGCATTTCTTCCTTTGAGAATCCATATTTTTACTCATGTTTCAATCCTAACTGGAATAGTTTTCCAAAAATTCTAGCAATGCTTCTTCTGACGTAAAATACTTTCCGTTTTTAATCTGACTTTGTACCCGTGAAGGAAGCAGTTCGTATAAAATATCAGTTTCCATGAAAATTTTGTCTGTTATACTTTCTGTTCTTATGACGGTTTCTGTGGTAACCTCTGTTTCTGCACAGAGTTATACGCCTGATATGGAAACAGCAAGCATAACAGAGCTTAACGGAAGCAATGAGGAAGTGTTTTTGTCGGATATTTCAGATACTGCCCTTATAGAATCAAGTGTTGGTTACGGTGATCTGATGTTTGATAAAAACATAGAGGGCGACCCGATTTCCTTGAAGGTAAACGGTAAAAGGTTTTATTTTGACAAGGGCTTGGGAGCTCATGCGCCGTCCGTACTTGTTTACGATTTAGGGGATTATGTGGAAAATCAAGATATGACGAGATTTACCGCATATCTTGGAGTTGATTTTTCCAGATGGGACAGCGGCGACGGTGTAACATTCAAGGTGTCTGTATCTTCTG
>CAMBUC010000038.1 GCA_945871045.1 uncultured bacterium | reverse complement strand
GGACGGCGGCTTTGAAGTACCAAAGACGATCCGATGATCTGCATAGAACACACGAATAGGAAAGGGGAACAAGGATGTCTCTCATGAGCCTGACAGCTGTAGAGCTTGGAAAAAAGATTCAAAAGAAAGAAGTGACTGCCGTGGAGGCGACACAGGCAGCATTAGATGCCATCGCTGCAAAAGAAGCAGTCCTTGGCAGTTTTGTGACTGTGGATGCAGAAGGGGCGCTGAAGCGGGCACAGAATGTACAAAAACAGATCGAAGCCGGCATATTATCATCGCCGCTGGTCGGTGTTCCCATGGCATTGAAAGATAACCTGTGCACGAAAGGAATGCGGACCACATGCGGTTCAAAGATCTTACATCATTATATCCCGCCCTTTACGGCAGAGGCGGTAGCGAATTTAGAAAAAGCAGGTGCGGTGATCCTCGGAAAGACCAATATGGACGAATTTGCAATGGGGAGTACGACGGAACACGGGGCATTCGGTGTGACAAAAAACCCGTGGAATGTACAGCATGTACCGGGGGGCTCTTCCGGAGGTAGCTGTGCAGCAGTGGCAGCGGAACAATGTTTTTATGCGCTGGGCTCTGATACCGGCGGCTCCATCCGTCAGCCCAGTTCCTTTTGCGGCGTGACCGGAATGAAGCCCACCTATGGAACCGTGTCCCGCTATGGCCTCATCGCCTATGCCTCCTCGTTGGATCAGATTGGTCCTATCGCGAAGGATGTCACGGACTGTGCGACCATCTTGGAGATCCTGGCTTCCCATGACAGAAAGGATTCCACTTCCATGAAGCGTAATGATACGAACTTCACAAAGGCGCTGGTGGAGGACGTGCGGGGAATGAAGATCGGTATTGTGCGGGATTATTTTGGGGACGGAATCACGGATGAAGTGAAGGCAGCGGTGCTTGCTGCTGCCAGAGAATTGGAGAAAAAAGGAGCCATCTTAGAGGAGTTTGATCTGGGCCTTGTGAAGGATGCGGTGCCTGCTTACTATGTGATCGCCTGCGCAGAAGCCAGCAGCAATCTGGCCCGCTTCGACGGCATGAAATACGGCTACCGGGCAAAGGACTATGAGGGGCTGCATCAGATGTACAAAAAGAGCCGTTCGGAGGGCTTTGGTGCAGAGGTAAAACGCCGGATCATGTTAGGTTCCTTTGTATTAAGTTCCGGTTATTACGATGCATATTATTTAAAGGCATTACAGGCAAAGGCCCTCATCAAGCAGGCATTTGACCGGGCGTTTGCAGCATATGATGTGCTCCTTGGACCCACCGCACCTACGACAGCGCCCAAATTCGGAGAATTTTCGTCAGATCCGATCCGGATGTATCTCGGAGACATTTATACGGTCGCTGTGAATCTGGCTGGCCTTCCAAGTATCAGTTTACCTTGTGGAATCGATCGCGGGGGACTTCCGATCGGATTCCAGCTGATCGGTGACTGCTTCAAAGAAGCGGATATCATCCGTGCGGCCTATGCCTTTGAACGGACAAGGGAATATCAGCGTAGTCCCATGGCGATGCAGCATGAGAAGGGAGTTTAGGTATGGGTAACGTATATGAAACAGTCATCGGTTTAGAGGTGCATGTAGAACTGGCGACAAAGACAAAGATCTTTTGCGGATGCTCCACTGCCTTTGGAGGAGCCCCCAATGCCCATACCTGTCCGGTCTGCACGGGCATGCCGGGATCCCTTCCGGTGCTGAATAAAAAAGTAGTGGATCATGCCATGGCAGTGGGACTTGCCACAAACTGCACGATCAACCGGAATTGTAAGTTTGACCGCAAAAATTATTTTTATCCCGACAATCCCCAAAATTATCAGATCACACAGTTTTATCAGCCCATTTGCCAAAACGGTTATGTGGAGATCGAAAGGGAAGATGGAGGAACGAAACGGATCGGTATCCATGAGATTCACATGGAGGAGGATGCCGGAAAACTGGTGCATGTGGATGGAGAGGATGTGTCCATCGTCGATTATAATCGTGCCGGCGTGCCGCTGATCGAGATCGTATCTGAGCCGGACATGCGCTCTGCCAAGGAGGTCATCGCGTATCTGGAAAAACTGCGGCTGATCATTCAGTATTTAGGTGCATCTGACTGTAAACTGAATGAGGGTTCCATGCGGGCAGACGTAAATGTTTCCGTGCGGGAAGCAGGGGCAGCGGAATTCGGCACCCGGACCGAGATGAAAAATCTGAACTCCTTCCGTGCGATCGCAAATGCCATCGAAGCAGAGAAAGAACGCCAGATCACCCGGATCGAATCGGGAGAACCGGTTGTTCAGGAAACGAGACGGTGGGATGATGCAAAGGGCTGTTCCTATGCCATGCGCTCCAAAGAGAATGTACAGGATTATCGCTATTTTCCGGAACCGGATCTTGTGCCGATCCAGATTTCCGATGCATGGATCCAACAGGTCAAAAACCGTCAGCCGGAGTTTCAGACAGAAAAAATGCTGCGTTACGAGAGGGATTACAAACTGCCCCGCTATGATGCGCAGATCCTTACAAACTCCAAATTTATGGCAGATCTGTTTGAGGAAACGGTAGCGATCTGCGGAAAACCGAAAAAAGTCTCCAACTGGCTGATGGTGGAAACCATGCGCCTGTTAAAAGAGCAGGGGCTGCAGCCGGAGGAGATCCGTTTTTCTCCACAGCATCTGGCGGCTCTTGTGGATCTTGCAGATGAAGGCATCATCAACAGCACGGTGGCAAAGGAAGTATTTGAGAAAGTATTTGCAGAAAACATCGATCCAAAGAAGTATGTCAAAGAGCAGGGACTGATGACGGTAAACGATGAAGGAACGCTTCGGGCAGTGATCCAGCAGGTGATCAAAGACAATCCCCGGTCAGTGGAGGATTACCATAGTGGAAAAGAAAAAGCCATCGGCTTTTTGGTGGGACAGACCATGCGCGCCATGAAGGGAAAAGCAGATCCGGCTATGGTCAACCGAATCTTAAATGAATTCTTATAAACAAATGAAAAACTAAGTGATATTGTTTTTCTTTGCTTTTCAAAGTATAATTGAGAAAGAGTCGGTTACGAAAACAGTCACATTTGGAGACTATGTATGAAACATATTTTTATTGTCAATCCCTATGCGGGAAATATGACATTTGGAAACAATTTAAGATTACAGTTGGAGCAGTTCAAAAATTTTGAATATTTTCTGTTTTATTCCCGTTACACAGGAAATGATACGGAACTGACAAAAAAGATCATTGACTTCTTTCCGGATGAAAAGATCCGTATTTATGCCTGCGGCGGCTCGGGCACATTGCGCAATGTACTGGAGGGCGTCGGCGAAAATTCGCGGGTGGAGATCGCATTTTATCCCTGTGGCATGACCAACGATTTCCTGAAAACCTTTTCTGTGGAAGACAGAGAACGGTTTGGTGATATCAAAGAATTGGTCAATGGGGAAACGATTTCCGTGGACTCCATTCTCACGAATCATGGACGTGCCATCAATACGTTTTCTTTTGGTATGGATGCAGAGATCATGCGGTATATTGAGACGCAGCATCCGGTGCGGACAGTGGGGGTACAGATTCCGTATTCGGCTTATGTTTTCCGGGCGCTGATCGGTTTGAAACGCATGGATCTGAAAATCCGTGTGGACGGAAAAGAAATGGATGGCTGTTATGATGAACTTTGTTGGGGAAACGGCTGTGTACTGGGTGGCTCCCTCTGCATGCCGGAAGGTTTTGAACCAAATGACGGTCTGGGAGGCTATGTGTTTGTTCCTTCCAAAGGACATCTGGCATTTATCCGTATCCTGATCAATCTGATCCGGCAGAAGAGTGCCTACATCCATGCCCATGCAAGAGTAGGAAAGGGAAAGAAACTGACGGTTTCCCGTACGGACGGCGGCCCCATCGTTGCGAACCTGGACGGGGAGATGATCACTGCACCGGGGGAATGGTCTGTGGAGATGCGGCCGGACAGCGTCCGGTTTGTTGTTCCGAGAGGGGTGAAACTGCCATGAGAAATTTTAGTAGAGAACGGGGACGGGTCTGGCTGATTCTGGCACTGGAGTGTGTGCTTGTACTGTATACGCTCCGTCGTTCCTGTCACGTGCCAACGGTTCGTTTTGCCGTGGAACTGGGCCTTTGCGTGCTGGGCATCCTTGTGACACGGCTGATGAATACAAAACTGCTGCCCTATTGTTCGGACTTTTTGCAGGGCGTAGTCACGATCACTTGCGGAATGCTGGTTTATGTGTGTTATTCTGTGGAAAGCGGATCGGACCGCATGCTGCCGGTTTGTATGTTTTTTGTGCTGGCGGAGTGTACGATCTATAAAAATATTTCGCTCAATATTTTTGTGACTGCCATGAATGCATTTTTGCTGCTATTATCCCAGATGCTGGGAAGTATGGACGTGATCCGGCGCAATTACAGCCGGATGGAATGGTTCGTTATTGTACTTCTGATGCTGATCGATAGTATACTGGTACTTTATATGCAGAAACAGGATCTGTTTATCGAGCGTGTCGCCAATGAGGATGAGAACAGCCTGAATGATCTGCTGGAGCTTTTAGAGATGAAATGCGAGGATGCCACAGCGGCGGCTGCTGCAAAGAGCAGTTTCCTTGCGAATATGTCCCATGAGATCCGTACACCCATCAATGCAGTGCTGGGTATGAATGAGATGATCCTTCGGGAGGCGCAGGATGAAGAGGTCCGGGCGTATGCACAAAATATCCAGAGTGCAGGTACGGCGCTGCTGTCACTGATCAACGATATTCTGGATATCTCAAAGATTGAGTCCGGCAAGATGGAACTCATGAAAGAAAAATACCAGTTAGGTATGCTGCTCTATGATCTGCTTTTGGTCATTCAGCCCCGGGCAGAAGCCAAAAACCTGCAGCTGATCCTTGATATTGATGAAAATATCCCCAATGAACTGTATGGTGATGAAGTCCGTATCCGACAGATCATCACGAACATTTTGACAAATGCAGTGAAATACACAGAAAAAGGAAGTGTCACGCTGCGGGTCAAAATGGAACGGAAAGATGCCCGTCATATTTTATTGAAGGTGGCAGTCAAGGATACGGGAATCGGTATCAAGGAAAGTAAGGAAGTATTGTTTGCCTCTTTCCAGCGCGGAAATGATCTGCGTGCGCACCATATCGAAGGCACCGGCCTTGGCCTTTCCATCACACAGCAATTACTTGTCATGATGGGAAGTAATCTGGAGATGGAGAGTGTTTACGGTAAGGGATCGATCTTCTCCTTTGATCTGGTACAGACGGTGGTGAAGGATGTTCCCATGGGTGATTTTAAGGAAGTTTTCAAGAAGCGTCTTTCCCAGGAACAGAAATATCATGAGAGTTTTCAGGCGCCGGATGCAAGCGTGCTGGTTGTGGATGATAATGTGATGAACCTGAAAGTCGTAAAGTCTTTGCTGAAGCAGACGCTGGTTCAGATCGACACGGCAGAAGACGGCGTTGGCTGTCTGGAAAAATGCGCGCACAATCATTATGATCTGATCCTTATGGATCATTTGATGCCGCATATGGATGGAGTGGAGGCATTCCATCGCCTGAGAGCGGATAAAAAAGGTATCAATTATCAAACCCCGGTCATCATACTTACCGCAAATGCCGTTGCAGGTATGAAACAGCAGTATCTGGAGGAAGGTTTCAATGGATTTTTGTCAAAACCGGTACAGGCGGAACTGTTGGAAGAGACCCTGCGCCAGTATCTGCCGGAAGATCTTGTTCTATTATCTGAGCGGGAGCAGGTGGAAGATGAAGAGGAATTGAAGCGGAAAGAGGATCTGAGAAAGGCAGTGAATGATCTTCGGATGGCGGACATGGATCTTGATGATGCGCTGCAGTATTCTTCGGGAACGGTTGCCGACGTACTGGAAAACCTGGAAGGCTATCTTGCAGAGTCCGGTCCTGCCAGAGAGCGCATCAAAAAGGAATCTGAGACAGAGAACTGGAATGATCTGAAGATCCATGTCCATGCATTGAAAAGCACATCAAAGATCATCGGCGCTATCCATATGGCATATCTGTCCGAGCAGATGGAACTCGCTGCCGGAAGGGAAGATGTCTCTTATATCAAAGAAAACATACAGACGCTTTTGTATGAGCATGAACAGTTGTGCATTGATCTGGAACATCTGCTGGCAGTTCCGACTGTCCGTGATATGAGAAAAGTGGAGATCGTTATGGAGCAGCCGCTGGGCAGTTATGTGTCGGAAGCAAAACAATTTTTACAGGGAATTGCCGCCTACGATGTGGATTTTGAAAGGATCCGATCGTTTTGTAAGTGTTATCCTTCAGGGATCCTGTTAGAAGAGGAACGGGCGCAACTGGCAAAAGCGGTGGACGACTTTGACTATGAAGCCATCAGTCAGTCCATCGAAAAGATTCTGGCAATGCTTGAAGTGGAGGAACGGGAAGGAGAAGTAGATGGATAATCAGTATGAAAAAGCATATATGAAAGAACATGATATGCGGGTCACGAAGCATATCCATAAAGTGGTATTGCTTTGTGTATTGATCGGTCCGTTGATCTATCTGTTCACAAAACTCGGATATTTTGATGTGCCGAATATTTATATTATTTCCTCCATCGGCTATGTGATGTTTTCCTGGCTGCTGGTAGATGTTCTGATCCGGGCCGGAAAGGTGACGGCTGCGAAGTATATCCAGCTGGTTTATTTAGAGATACTGGTGGCAGGCGCTTCGGCAGATCCGCATCTGGGCATTTACATCACTTATTTTGCCATTCCATTGTTATCCTGCATGTATATGGACTGGGTGCTTACGCTGCTCACCAGTATTATGGGTTATATTTGCATGATCGGTTTTTTGTGGCCACGGTCCGTGGCTTACGCGGATGCCCTGGGAATGGGGCTCGTTGAAGATACATTTAACTTCTGGGCAGGCTATGGTGCAGGCTATTCCATCGAATACTTCTTCATGACCGTGTTTGCGATCTCAGTGGTCCGCCACGGACGTGAGATCCGCCAGCACTATTTTGAGAGCCAAAAAGAGAAACTATCGGCAGAGGCGGCCAATCAGGCGAAAAGTAATTTTCTGGCGAATATGTCCCATGAGATCCGTACCCCTATCAATGCGATCATTGGTATGGATGAGATGATCATTCGTGAGAGCAGGGAGCGGAGGATCCTGCATTACGCACAGAATATTAAAGATGCAAGTAAAAGTCTGCTTGCCCTTGTCAATGATATTCTGGATTTTTCAAAAGTGGAATCCGGTAAGATGGAGATCATCAATGGAAACTATCAGATCAGTTCTCTTTTAAATGATCTGATCACAATGATCGAACCCCGTGCAAAAGAAAAGGGACTGGAACTGTTGCTGGACATTGATGATCAGATTCCCAGCGAATTATACGGCGATGAGATCCGCGTCCGTCAGATCATCACCAATCTGCTGACGAATGCAGTCAAGTATACAAAAGAGGGTTCTGTGACATTAAAGGTCCGCAGCACCAGACTTCCGGAAACAGAAAAAGTGCGTCTGGACATTGCCGTGGTTGAGACCGGTATCGGAATCAAAAAAGAAGACCAGAAAAAACTGTTTTCCACCTTCCAGCGTGTCGATGAGGAACAAAACCGCGGGATCGAAGGTACCGGACTTGGGCTGGCGCTTTCCAAGCAGTTGTTGGAATTAATGGGTTCAAAACTGCTGCTGGACAGTGAATACGGATGCGGCAGTGCATTTTTCTTTGGACTGGTGCAGCAGATCGTGGATCAATCGCCCATTGGCGATTATAAAGCACACTTTGATAGTTCTGCGCATGATCGGAACCGGTATCAGGAATCTTTCCAGGCACCGGATGCAAGGATCCTTGTTGTGGATGATACCCGCATGAATCTGGAAGTTTGCAAAGGCCTTCTGAAAAAGACAAAGATTCAGGTGGATACGGCGGATAGTGGTCTGGAATGTCTGAATATGATCATGAAAAAGGAGTATCATATCATTTTTCTGGATCATAAGATGCCCCATATGGACGGTGTGCAATGTCTGGAGCGCATGCGGCAGATGGAGGATCATCCCAATGTAAATACAAAGGTGATCGCACTGACGGCAAATGCAGTCAGCGGTGCAAGAGAGTTTTATCTCTCCCATGGTTTTGACGATTACCTCTCAAAACCGATTCAGGGAGACAAATTGGAGCAGATCCTGTGTCAGTATCTGCCGCCGCAGTTTTTAAAGATTCCTGAGGAGGAAACGATTGACTATCTGGAAGAACTTTGTATTCCTCCCATCGATGGAATCGTTGCTGATGATGCACTGCGCTACGCAGGAGGAGATCCCGAAGAATACTTACATAATCTGAAGTTATATTTGAATGAATATGAGGAAAAGAAGGATCAATTAGAACGCTATTTTGCAGAAGATGATCTGGAAAATTACCAGATCGTTATTCATGCTGTGAAGGGTACTTCCAAATTGATCGGAGCAAATGATCTGGCTGAACTGGCGCTGCAGTTGGAGGAAGCGTCAAAGGCATCGGATATGGAAATTTTCCGTACAGCGCATGGGCCTTTTATGGAACGGTTTGCACGGCAAATCGCTTCCATTACACAGACGATTGCGGATATTGGAATGGATCAGCAGGGCACCCAGGCGGAATTGACAGCTATCTCGCCCGATCAACTCCGCACTTTCTGCGAAAGCATGAGAGAAAAACTGGACGAGTTTGATATGGAGGAAATCCAAAGGAAAACAGCAGAACTGCAAACCTACGATGTGCTGAAAGATATCAAGGAATCCCTGAAACAAGCGGTGGAAAACTTTGATTATGACGGCATCAGCCAGCAGGTGCAGGCGTTGGAGCATCTGGTAAAAGAATAAGAAAACAAACAGAAAAGGACAGTATCACATGGCTTGTGGTACTGTCCTTTTTTGTCCGGTTTATTGGACTGGACATTTTGTAAGATGGAATTGCACCAAGCGAGGATCAGACAAAAGATTGGGGGAATTCAGATGAAAGGAAAGATCATAGCAGTGGATTTTGACGGCACATTGTGCAAAGATTGTTATCCGAAGATCGGAGATGCAAATGAGCGCCTGATCGATCAGTTAAAAGAATGGCGCAGGAGCGGTGATCGTTTGATCTTATGGACCTGCCGTCAGGGGGAACGACTGGAAGAAGCGCTTCATTTTTGCCTGTCAAAAGGACTCTCTTTTGATGCGGTAAACGAAAACCTGCCGGAGATCATTGAACGGTATGGCAGTGATTCGCGAAAGATATTTGCAGATGTTTATTTAGATGACCGTTGTGAAAGGATCGGGTGGATGTCATGAAACAGTTGATTTCTTATATTGTAGCAGCAATGATCTTGTCAGTAAGCAGTATCGCCTTTGTGGGGGCGCTGTTGGCACGGGATGTGTTCCGTTGGGCAGATCCTGTGGTAGCAGTTGTATTGGTACTTTTATTTGTTTTATATTTCATTTGTTTTCTGTTGGTGGACCGCTTGCAGAACATGAAAACGGTAGTAAGAGGTTGACAGTCAAAGCAAGAAAAATTAAAATATAAGTATCTCTTCAGAGCCAAGGCAATTTACGTGGAAATCTTGAACCAAGCTTGCTTGTGTGAAAGGATTTTTACATAAATTTCTTTGGCGAGAAGCCATATCGAGATGAAGCGATAGCGGAATCGAGATGGGGCTCTGAAGAGATACTTATACACTGTGCACATAACAATTTATGAATCACCAAGAGAGGAACCGTTATGAGAAACAAACATTTTCTGGCGATCGTGGCAGCGATTGCTATCAGTATCAGTTTTGCGGCACCCGTGACCATATCTGCAACAGAGGTAGAGACCGGTTCAGATATCATAGATGATGAACAAGAGGATGGGGAGCAGACGACGATCGCTGCACCTGATGCAGAGACAGATACCGATACGGATACCGGTTCAGCGGGCACATCTACAGGTACATCTAACGGAAATACGGGAAGCACAGGAAATACCGGTACTTCTTCAGGCGCATCCGCAGCCGGCAGTACAAAGTCGTCAGACAGCAGTCTGGCTCATCTGGGCATCTCACCCGGCAGCCTGACGCCGGCGTTTTCCGCAGGTACACATGAATATACGACGACGGTAGACGCCAATGTTACGGCTATTTCTGTGGCTGCAAGGCCGAATCACAGTAAAGCAGTTATCGCTGCTGTAAACGGAGCAAAATCTTTAAGACCCGGTACGAACACGGTAAAAGTGATCGTGGAAGCAGAGAACCGCAGCACTACCACATATACGATCACCGTTATTTGCGGAAGCACTTCTGCAACTACCCAGCAGCCGGCAGATCAGCCCCAGAATGACCCCGCAGAGCAGCCGGAAGATACACAGGAACAAGGGGTGGAAGGCGAGATCTCTACGATTGAAGAGCCAAAGGATGATGCAGGGGAGGCCGAAGTGACATTCGATGACAATGGCTATCTGCGTTATAAGGGAGACGCTTATATGCCTGCATCCATGATGCCGGAGGGCGATTACGTATCGCTGGACAAATACAACAAACTGTATGAGCAGTTACAGACCAGAAAAACCACAGATACGAGGATTCTGATCGTCGGTATTATCTTGCTTCTGCTGCTTTTGATCGTGATCCTGAACCTGACATTAAAACTTCGTGATGTCCGACAGGATGTGAAACTCGGTCTGACAGAGATTGATGACGAGGAAGAGGATCCGAAAAAGAAACGCAGACAAAAGGAAGAACGTGTTTCAAAGCCTGCGGCGTCCGCAAAACCGACGGCACCTGCAAAGCCGGTAGCACCTGAAAAGCCTGCGGCACCTGCAAAGCAGGAAAGAGCAAGGACAGAAAGACCCGCGAAAGCGGAAAAACCGGAAGCAAAGCCGTCAAAGCCTGCAAAAACCGCAAAGAAACCGGACGAAATGGAAATACTGGATTTGAACGACTTATAATAGAAAGGTAGTAATTTTTATGAGTAAACCCTATACAGCCAAGGCGAAACGAGCACTTGCCCTGGCGGGCAGATTGTCCCGAAACTTACATCACAATTATATTGGGACAGAGCACCTGCTTCTCGGACTGCTGCGTGAGGGCAGCGGAGTGGCCGCTTGTGTGCTCATGAACAATGGCGTAGAAGAGGAAAAACTGGTGCAGTTGATCGAAGATCTGATCGCTCCTTCTTCGGATGTCATGGTCATGGACAGTGACGGATATTCACCGAAGACACAAAAGGTGCTGGAGCGGGCAGAAGCGGAAGCCGAGCGTTTCCGAAGCGACCAGATCGGGACGGAACATCTTCTGATCGCGATCCTGAAAGAGATTGATTGCGCAGCATCCAGACTGTTAAATACATTAGGTATCAACGGACAGAAAGTGTATGTAGATGTTCTCGTGGCAATGGGCGAGGACGCTTCTCAGTATAGAGATGAATTGCAGGGCAACCGCTTAGGGAAAAAGAAAAATGCCACTGCGACATTGGATTCCTATTCCCGGGATCTGACAGAACTTGCGAGGGAAGGATCTCTGGATCCGGTGATCGGCAGAGAAGATGAGATCGAGCGGGTGATCCAGATCTTAAGCCGCAGAGGAAAAAACAATCCCTGCCTGATCGGAGAGCCGGGTGTTGGAAAAACTGCAATTGTAGAAGGACTTGCCCAGCGTATCGTGAACGGTATCGTTCCAGACACGGTGGTGGACAAAAGACTATTGACCTTAGATCTTTCCGGAATGGTGGCCGGATCAAAATACCGCGGTGAGTTTGAGGAGCGTATCAAGCGTGTGATCGCAGAAGTACAGGAGGCCGGAAATGTCATTCTCTTTATCGATGAGATCCACACGATCATCGGAGCGGGCGGCGCAGAAGGTGCCATCGATGCCTCCAACATTTTAAAGCCTTCCTTAGCCCGGGGAGAGATCCAGCTGATCGGCGCAACGACGATTGAAGAGTACCGTAAATATGTGGAAAAAGATGCCGCTTTAGAGCGACGTTTCCAACCGGTCACTGTTGAGGAACCCAGCGTAGAAGAGGCGATCAATATCTTACAGGGGTTGAAGAGCCGTTATGAAGAACACCATAATGTAGTGATTACGGATGAAGGTGTAGAGGCAGCGGTCCGGCTTTCAAAGCGTTATATCAATGACCGCAATCTTCCGGACAAGGCGATCGATCTCATTGATGAGGCGTCCGCGCGGATTCGTTTATCCACCTGCAAGACACCGGTGGAGCTGATGGCTTATCAGGAAAAGAGTCGTCAGATGGAGCAGGCTTT
>CAMBUC010000037.1 GCA_945871045.1 uncultured bacterium | reverse complement strand
GGCGCGGTCAACCGTAGTTATGATACGATCCGCGAGTGGAGCAGAACCCTTGACCACAGAAAAAAGATCCTCCTTTACTGTAGTCATGGAAATGAAAGTATTCTTGCAGCACGCTATCTGGGAAGTAATGGATTTCAAGTATATTCCTTGATCGGAGGCATTGGAAACAGAAGATAAGGAAGAAAAATGAAAACTATAGAAGAAATGGTTGTATTTCTGTCGATAATTTGATAAGTTTTTTTACAGAGGAAAATTACTAAAAGGAGAATGTGCTATGAGTTATTGTTTTGGTGTTGATGTCGGCGGTACAACCGTAAAATTGGGGGCGTTCAAGGAAAACGGGGAGATCATTGATAAGTGGGAAATTCCCACCCACACAGAAAATGAAGGAGTAAGGATCCTCCCGGATATCGCTGCCTCTGTAAAAGAAAAAATCGAAGCGCATCAGCTGCAGTTAGCAGATTGCCTGGGACTTGGTATGGGTGTTCCCGCACCGGTAACCAGTGAGGGAGTAGTCAATGGAAGCGCTAACTTAGGCTGGAAATACAAGGAAGTGCGAAAAGAGTTAGAGGAGTTGTTAGGAATTTCTGTAGTGGTAGGCAATGATGCCAATGTGGCAGCCCTTGGAGAAATGTGGAAAGGCGGCGGACGCGGACAGAAAAATATGATTATGATCACTCTTGGAACCGGTGTGGGCGGCGGCGTGATCGTGGATGGCAAGGTCATTGTAGGAGCCCATGGTGCCGGCGGGGAAGTCGGACATATCTGCGTGGACTATGATGAGACAGAGCATTGCGGATGTGGAAATATGGGCTGTCTGGAGCAGTATGCTTCCGCAACGGGCATTGTGCGTTTGGCAAAGAAACAACTTGCGAAGGAAGAAAGAAAGACCGTGCTGGACGCTGCGACAGTAACCGCAAAGGATGTCTTTGACGCGGTAAAACAAGAGGATGAAGTGGCAATGGAAATTGCAGAGCAGTTTGGTGAGTACTTAGGAAGCGGACTTGCGATCCTGGCAGCCGTAGCAGATCCGGCAGTGTTTGTAATTGGCGGAGGCGTTTCCAAAGCAGGAGAAGTGCTGTTATCCTATATCGCAAAGTATTATCAAAAGAGAGCACTTTTTGCCAATAAGACAACAGAATTTGCATTGGCCTCTTTGGGAAATGATGCAGGCATCTACGGCGCTGCAAAAATGATTTTGGATAAGTAAACAGAAGCGTCTGAAAAACAGCGGCTGTGTTTAGAACAGCCGCTGTCATTTGTTTTTATTGTTCCTCCGGAATTGGCTGGGGGAACACTTTTTTTCTTTTTTAAAGATCTGGGAAAAATAACTGGGGGAAGAAAAACCGCAAAAACGGCTGATCTGTGCCAGCGAATAGTCTGTTGTACGCAATAACTTCTCTCCTTCCTCCATGCGTTTGTCGATCAGATATTGAATGGGGGAAATGCCATATTCTGCAGTAAATGTATGGACCAGATGATATTTGCTGAAATGGGAAATGTCTGACAGTAAGTCCAAAGTGATCGGTTCCCAATAATGCGTGTCAATATATCTCCGGACTAGATCACACAGCCGTGTGGTTTTTTTATTGATGGAAGAAGGGGCAGGAGCAAAGTTCAACTGTCTGTTTAAGAGCAGAATGAGAATGTCCATATAATGCTGACACATGGAATCGTAGCCGGCGGGTTTTTCCGTGAACTCTGTCAGCATACCCTGCAGGAAGAACAGCACCTGGCTTCTGATATTCTTAAAATTAACGATACAGTAATTTCTAACATCTTCATCCTTGCCGAAGGACAACTCTAACCCCTCGATTCCAAGAACGATGTATTTCATGGGTGAATCTTTCTGGCTGGCTTCTGTATGAAGAATGTTCGGGTTTACAATGACAAGATCATTGCTGCACACCGGATGTTTCTTATTTTCGATATAAAAGGTGCCTTTTCCCTCTAAAATATAAAAAAATTCGGAACAGTTATGGGTGTGCTGTACATTCTGCCATTCATCCGTATAACTTTCCTGGCTCATATATAAAAGCCTGGCGCCCGGATGGGAGGGTATGGCGGTGGATTCATGAAAATCACAGTTATAGATGCTCATGGGAATACCTGGCGTCACTGGAAGGAAGCAGACAGTAACATCCTTTCTTTGCTAATACAACAGTAACAGTTCAAAATATTACTTAAAGTATACTTGTTAATATATGAAAAAGCAAGGCGATTTTTGTCGAATCATTCACCAAAATGATGAGATTTTGGAACGGACTGCCGACAAAGATCATCAAAAGCGACAAAAAAAGACATATTTTTCATGAAAAAGATATTCAAAAGCAACACAATCACAACAATCATAAAATTAAGCGCAAGAATGCGATTGAATTGGGTGTTTGAATGTCTTATCTTACTTTTACAAGTTCGAGGTGAAAGAAAGGACTTGCTTAAAAAGAAGATAGGAGGAAAAAGAAAATGAAAAAGAAATTTTTAAGCACAATCTTATGTGCAGCCATGGCAGTTTCTTTGTTGGTAGGATGCGGAGGAACAGACACGCCCCAGAATGCCAATACGGAGACACCGCAAACAACAGAAAACAAAACAGAAGAAGATACAGCAGATACTACAGCTTCAGATGCAGAGGAAACATTAACTGTATGGTGCTGGGACCCGAACTTTAACATCTATGCAATGCAGGAAGCTGAAAAGATCTACCAGAAAGATCACCCGAACTTTAAGTTAGATATTCAGGAAAATGTATACGGCGATATCGAACAGAAACTGATCACTGCGGCAGAAGCAAATGACTATAGTACATTACCGGATATTTTTCTGATGCAGGATTATTCTTACAGCAAAATGGTAACGAACTATCCGGACATTTACACGGATTTAACAGACAGCGGAATTGATTTTTCTAAATTTACAGCAGGAAAAGTTGCTAGTTCTACCGTAGACGGAAAAAATTACGGTGTTCCTTTTGACAACGGTGCCGTTATTTTTGCTATCAGAACGGATATTGTGGAGCAGGCGGGATTGAAAGCAGAGGATTTCAAAGACATTACTTGGACGAAGTTTATGGAACTTGGACAGAAGGTTTTGGATGCAACCGGATGTCCGATGATCACAACCTGTGGCGGCTCAGAACTTGTTATTATGATGATGGAGTCTGCCGGTGCATCTCCCATGGTAAACGGAGAAGTAAAAATTGCTGACAACGCAGCATTAAAAGAAGCGATCGGTGTCTATCAGAAATTGATCGAAAGTGGAATCATGGTTGATTACACCGACTGGGATCAGTATATCGCTTCCATGAATGATGGAACGGCAGCAGGTGTGATTCAGGGATGCTGGATCATGGCTTCGATCCAGGCAGCAGAGGATCAGTCCGGAAAATGGGCGATCGTTAATATGCCCAGATTAGAAGTAGCAGGTGCAACCAATTACTCAAACTGTGGTGGTGCCAGCTGGGCAGTTTCTTCGAACTGCAAAAATGTGGACCTGGCAGTTGACTTCTTACATACGACGTTCGGTGGAAGCGTAGAGTTGTACGATGTGTTACTTCCGAACGCCGGCGCGATCGCAAGTTATCTTCCTGCCGGTGAATCTTCTGTTTATCAGGAAGGATCTGAATTCTACGGTGGACAGGCCGTTTATGCAGATATCGTGGAATTTGCAGGAAAAGTTCCGGCATGCTCTTACGGTGCATACTACTCAGATATCAGAAGTGCTTTAACAGATACCATCAACAATGTCGTACAAAATGGTGCAGATATTGATGATGAAATGAAGAATGCACAGGATACGGTGGAATTTAATATTCAGTAATTCAAAAAGAATGTCTGTCCTTCCGGTAACACGCTTAAGGCAATCATTGCCGGAAGGACCATGAGAGGAGGATGACGATGAAAAGGCGAAAAATAGGTATGGAAAAAAGGCGTTTGTTCATAGGCTGGTTATTTTTACTTCCGGCAGCAATTATGATCTTCATATTTTGCTTTTACCCGATGTTTCAAGCCATCCTCCTTTCTTTGAAAGGCGGAAACGGCAAACAGGCCCTTTGGACCCTTCAAAATTATGCAAGGATCTGGAAGGATAAAACCTTTCGGCAGTGTCTGTTCAATACGGTATTTTATTTAGTGGTGCAGGTACCGCTCATGCTGGTACTTGCGCTGATGCTGGCACAGTTATTGAATAATCCCAAATTAAGATTCCGGGGATTGTTTCGGACGATGATCTTTCTGCCCTGTGCCACATCCTTAGTATCCTATTCCATGATCTTTAAATCTTTATTTGCAGATCGGGGACTGATCAATGTGATATTAGAGGGGATCGGTCTTTCACCGGTGCCCTGGTTTCAGCAGGCTTGGCCGGCAAGATTTGTAATTATCTTGGCACTGATCTGGCGCTGGACCGGCTATAACATGGTATTTTATCTGGCAGGACTGCAGAACATCGATTATTCTATCTATGAAGCAGCCCGAATCGATGGTGCAAGTGCCAGACAGCAATTTTTTCGGATAACCATTCCGCTGTTAAAGCCAACGATCTTATTGACGGCCATCATGTCTACCTCAGGAACGCTGCAGTTGTTTGATGAATCCGTGAATCTGACAGCCGGAGGCCCCGGTAAGATGTCTATGACATTGGCTCATTACATATTTAATATTTCTTTTGTGGAAACACCGAAGTTTAGTTATGCAGCAGCACTTTCCGTATTTATTTTGGTCTGCGTGGCAGTCTTATCCTTTATTCAAATGAAAGTAGGTGATAAGCGTGACTAAGATGAAAACCATTTCATCCTATGTGATCTTAGGTCTGATCAGTTTTATTTCAGTTTTTCCGTTGTATTACATGTTGTGCGGAGCAACCAATCCAAGCATTGATGTCATTCGCGGAAAATTAGTCCCCGGGACTTATTTATTGGAAAATTTCAAAACGCTGGTGGAGTTTCAGGACTTGGGCCGTGCCCTTTTTAACTCTTTTCGAAATGCGATCTTAATTACCCTGCTTACCCTGCTGATCTGTTCGATTGCAGGCTACGGGTTTGAAATATATCATGACAAGGGAAAAGATCTTTTGATGAGTGTGCTGCTTTTGGCGATGATGCTGCCCTTTGTGGCGTTGATGATTCCCTTGTTTAAAATGTTTTCTACATGGGGCATGGTAAATACATGGATGGCACTGATTTTACCCTCTATTTCCACCCCGTTTATGATCATGTTATTCCGACAGGCGGCCCGATCCTTTCCGGCAGAAATCATTGATGCCGCCAGACTGGATGGAATGACGGAAATCGGAATTTTTTTCCGCATGTATATTCCGACGATGAAATCTACTTACGGCGCTGCCATGACAGTTACTTTCATGAATGCATGGAATAATTATTTATGGCCAAAGATCATTTTGCAGAGAAATGAATCCATTACGATGCCGATGCTGGTAGCGAATCTGAAGAGCGGATATTCTGTGGATTACGGCATGTTGATGTTAGGCGTGTTGATCTGTACACTGCCGACAGCGATTATTTTCCTTTGTCTGCAAAGGAGTTTTGCAAACGGAATTACAGGAGCAGTGAAATAATGAATAAAAATTACTGTTTATCGTCAGAGGAACTTTTAAAAGCAGAGGCTGCTCTGATGGCTGCCAAACAGTTTGGGTTTATTGAAGAAGCCGGCTTTCCTGCCATGGAACAAAGATGTGCGCTGGCGAATGAAGAGAAGCGGCAAAAACTGTTGGCAGGGGAAGTGGTATATGGCGTGACGACTTATTCGTATGCCGCTTATCTGCAGCAGGAACTGACCCGGTTCAAACTGGATTTTTTATGCGGCAAGGCAAAGAATTATGTCTATCGCCGGATAACGGAAAAAGAAAAAGAGGATTTTTATTGTAAGAACCGGGATTTATTTACCGACTTTTATTCTGAATCCTATGACTATGAAGATGTAAAAGAAGTCATCGAAAAAAGAATTCGGGAGGAAGCGTATGATGGATATCTTGCGGACATTTTATGTCAGTTCTGCGAAAGGATGTGACAGCAATGAGGGAATCGCACCGGAAGCGCCTTTTGCTACGCTTCATGCCATCAATGCCCTGAAACTGCAGCCCGGAGACCGGATCCTATTAGAATGCGGTTCGGTATTTGAAGATCAATTTTTACGAATCCGGGCGCAGGGAACGAAACATCATCCCATCGTGATCGGGAACTATGGAATGGGTGCCTTGCCGGCTATTCACTGCAACGGTCAGGGCATCTGGTATCAGGATTATGGAGTGCTGCTGGATGCTCCCACCCATGTAAAGGAAGGCTATGTCTCCTCGGCCATCCTGCTGTGGGATGCATCTTATATCGAAGTATCCGGTCTGGAAATCACCAACGCCGGTGTCATGGATAGGAAAGAGGATTATAGCAGTGCGCATAAAATGGATCGGACGGGCGTGGCGGTGGTGGCAAAGGACAAAGGCACCCTACATGATATTTTTCTGCGAAATCTGATGATCCATGATGTGCAGGGAAATGTTTACAATAAACATATGAATAACGGTGGGATCTATGCGACAGCCTTCCGACCGGAAAGAGAGGATGAGACCGGTGTGGCCAGATTTGACGGATTTGTGGTGGAGGATTGCTTTGTATATGGAGTGAGCCGTTGGGGAATTGCCATCGGATATACCTATCAGCATGCCCGCTTTTCTTCTTCGTATTTGGAAGAGGAGTGGTATCAGCGGTATGGACATGAGCATGTCGTTGTCCGAAACAATTATGTAAAAAATACGGGTGGAGACGGAATCACTGCAATGTATAGTCTGCGGCCGCTGGTAGAGCATAATACAGCAGATCATGCGGCAATGGAGATGAATGACCGGGTATACAAAGAACCCCTTGACCGGGCCGGTAAGGTAGCGGCGGCGATTTGGCCCTGGAAATGCAAAGATGCGGTGATTCGTTATAATGAGGCCAGGGACACCTGCTTTAATCAGGATGGGATGGCATTCGATGCGGATTCCGGCGATGGCGCGGTTTATGAATGTAACTACAGCAGATGCAACGAAGGGGGCTGCGTCATGTTTTGCCTTGAACAGTCCGTAAACAACCGTTTTTGCAACAACGTCAGTGAGGAAGATCTGAGTGGGATTTTAAGCCCTATAGAAAATCCGGATGCTTACATTGCAAATAATACATTTATTATGAGAAGGGAGACCCCTTTGATCCGGCCGAAAAAACAGATCGGCAGGTATCAGTTGGAGAACAATCAGATTGTTTTGATCGATCAAATATAGTTTTGGCAGTTATTGGCTTTGGCTTGGAAACTTCTTGCATGAAAAAAGGAATTGAACATTTCGTTCAGTTCCTTTTTTCGATTGACACGGAACCGGGAAATAGACTATCATAAGTTTCATATAGGATAAAAAATGGAGATAATATACCATATGCAGACATATGAATTGATCGCCCCCTGTCATTTTGGACTGGAGGCTGTGTTAAAAAGAGAGATCTATGATCTTGGATACGAGATCACGCGGGTGGAAGACGGACGGGTAACCTTTACCGGAGACGCGGAGGCGATCTGCCGCGCCAACCTGTTTTTGCGGACAGCCGAGCGTGTACTCATTCAGGTAGGCCGTTTTTACGCGACCACATTTGATGAACTGTTTGAGGGTACGAAGGCATTGCCCTGGGAGGAATTTCTCCCGAAAGATGCAAGATTCTGGGTAAAAAAAGCCTCTTCCATCAAAAGTAAGCTGTTCAGCCCTTCGGACATTCAGTCCATTGTGAAAAAGGCAGTGGTAGAGCGTCTGAAAGGAACCTACGGGGTTTCCTGGTTTTCAGAGGATGGCAGTGATTACCCCTTGCGAGTGTTTCTGATGAAAGATGAAGTGACAGTGACCATTGATACCACGGGTGATTCCCTGCACAAAAGAGGCTATCGCACCATGGCCGGGGCAGCGCCTTTATCGGAGACACTGGCTGCTTCCCTGATCATGCTGACCCCCTGGCATGCAGACCGTATTCTGGTGGATCCTTTCTGCGGAAGCGGAACATTCCCCATCGAAGCCGCTATGATGGCGGCAAATATCGCACCGGGCATGAACCGGGAGTTTTTGTCTCAGGAGTGGCAGAACATCGTACCGAAAAAGATGTGGTATGAGGCAGTGGAAGAAGCGCAGGATCTCGTGGATCTGCGTGTGGAGACTGCCATTCAGGGGTATGATATCGATGAGAGCGTGATCGCCATCGCCAGGGAAAATGCCCGCCGGGCAGGTGTGGATCAGATGATCCATTTCCAGCGCAGGCCGGTGGCAGAACTCAGCCATCCGAAAAAATATGGATTCATCCTATCGAATCCGCCTTACGGTGAGCGTTTGGAGGATAAGAAAGATCTGCCGGCGCTTTATCAGCAGATTGGGGAGGCTTATGCGAGACTGGATGACTGGTCGATGTATCTGATCACCAGTTATGAAGATGCCGAACGCTATATCGGGAAAAAAGCAGATAAGAACAGAAAATTATATAACGGTATGATCCGCACGTATTTTTATCAGTTTCTCGGGGCAAAACCGCCAAAGCGCAAGCCACGGGAGCAGTAATACAAGAAGTGAAAAAAGAGAGTTATGCGTTATTCCAAAAGATACATTTTTTTTACAATCGTTTTATTTGTACTGATATTAGTAAAATTTAATAATTCTTCCCGGGAGATTGTGGAGGTAGAGCAGTTTCGCGGTGCAAGGCTGCAATCCGGCGACTGGAATCCCCTGATCGCCGCCAGCGTCAATGATGGTGTGATCACCTTAAATATCGGCAGCCGTAGTTACACCAGCAATGATACGCCGCTTTTCATGGATGATGAACTGCAGCTGATGGTGCCTGTCAGCATTCTCAGGGACAGTTTAAACTGCAGCGCACATATTTATAATGAGAAAGAACTGGTGCTCCAGAAACGCGATCTGTCGATCCGTTTTGTACTGGATGAACTGGTTTGCACGGTAGGAAATGAGACGGTGCCGTTGATCTCACCGATGACCAAAGACGATGACAACTTTTATGTCGGCATGAAAGATCTGTCGGATCTGTTAGGTTACAGTTTTGATTGGGATATTGCCCAGAATAAGGCGGTCGGGCTGGATACCATGAGTGATGTGGGCTTTTTACCATACAAATATGATCTGCGTGAACAGCAGCGTGTCACGGCGGTAAAGGATCAGGGCGCCCTCGGCACCTGCTGGGCATTTGCCACGCTGACTGCGTTGGAATCTACACTGCTTCCGGAGGAACGTCTTTCCTTTGCAGAAGATCATATGACCTTGTGCAACAGTTTTAACAAGGGGCAGAATGACGGCGGAGACTATACCATGTCTATGGCTTATCTGGCTTCGTGGCAGGGACCCGTATTTGCAGCGGATGATCCCTACGGAGACGGGGAGACGGATCCGTCCCTGACGGCAGTGAAACATGTGCAGGAGATGCAGGTGATGGAGTCCGGAGATCAGCAGAAGATCAAGGAAGCGGTATTCAAATATGGCGGTGTGCAGACTTCCATCTACACGACGCTTCAGAACTCTGCCAGCACCAGCGTATTTTATAATTCCAAACACCATGCCTACTGTTATCAGGGATCGGAAAAGTCCAATCATGATGTAGTCATCATCGGATGGGACGACTCTTATCCGAAGGAAAACTTTTCCACACCCCCGGAGGAGGATGGTGCGTTCATCTGTCAGAACAGCTGGGGAACGGAATTTGGCGAGAACGGAATATTTTATATTTCCTATTATGATTCAAACATCGGCATCCACAACGTGGTCTATACGAAGGTAGAGGATGTGGATAATTTTGACAATATCTACCAGTCGGATCTGTGTGGCTGGGTCGGTCAGATGGGTTATGACAGAGAAAGCATCTACGGCGCCAATGTGTTCCGGGCAAAAGAGGCGGAACAGGTAGAGGCGGCCGGCTTTTATGCCACCGGCAAAGATACCTCCTACGATGTTTATGTAGTGAAGGATTTTAAGAATACAGATAGTCTGGATCCTGCCAACCGGATCAAAGTGGCAGAGGGACAACTGTCAAATGCAGGTTATTATACGATCCGCTTTGATAAGCCGGTGAAGGTGGAAAAAGGGGAGCGGTTTGCTGTGATGATCTATATTAAAACACCCAACGCAGTTTATCCAATGGCTATCGAATATGCGGCAGATGGGCTGACTGCCAATGTGGATATTACGGATGGCGAAGGTTACATCAGTATCCGCGGAAGTCAGTGGAATCGGGTAGAAGATCAGGCAAAAAGCAATCTCTGTATCAAAGCATACACCAGCGTAAGAGAGGAAGGCACAGAATAATGGAAGAAAAGATCGTGCGTGGAGTGACGCTGTTTCTGGTGATATTTTCCGTGGGCGTCTGCTCCGGTTTGTTTTATCTTCCCATGCTGGAAGTAAAAGCGCAGCAGTATGCGGCAAAACAAATGCAGCTGCGGCAGGAGCGAAAAGAGCGTGAAGAAATGTGGGCGACTTTGTCCGGTCTGGAATTTTTGAATTTCTCCACCGAACAGGCGTATGCCACAGCAGATGCACAAAACGGAGAAGAGACAGAGGAACAGACCCTGGGATTTTCGCAGCAGCTTCGTCTGGAACTTCCGAAAAACTGCAGCAAGGATGATGTGACCATTTATAATAACTATGTGACCCGCAGGATCGCCTTTGAGATCAAGGGCGCCGAGGAGGATTACCCGATCCGTTATCCGCTTCTTGGAAAAAGCGATCACATTTCTGAATTAAATTATTATGCCGGGAAAGATGGCGGAACTTTGGAACTGGAGATGGAACATGTGTATGAACTTTCCCTTGACTGGCAGGAGCAATACTTGTATATTGATTTCGTTGCACCGCAGGAACTCTATGACAAACTGGTAGTCATTGATGCCGGGCATGGGGCAAAAATGCCCGGTGCCATCGTTTCCAACGTAATGGAAAAGGATATCGACCTTGCGATCGTAACGGAACTCAAAAAAATATTTGATCAAAGTGAGGATGAAACATTAGGTGTCTATTATACAAGATTAGATGATTCGGATCCGGCTTTTGAAGACCGTGCCGGGCTTGCCAATGACATTGATGCCAATCTTTTTGTGAGCATACATAACAACGCGTTTCCCAATTTACAGTCGGTGAACGGAACGGCCGTGCTTTATGATGAGAAACGGGAAAACGAGGGAAACAGTTCCAAACATTTCGCACATATCCTGCTTAAGCAGATAACGGAATCGCTGGGAACGAAGAACCGCGGTTTGATGGCAGGTAATGACATTTATGTGGTAAGAAGTACGAAAGCGCCCTCTGCACTGGTTGAGGTGGGCTTTATGACCAATCCGAAAGAACTTGCCAATCTGACCGATCAGAACTATCAGAAAAAATGTGCCCGTGCGATCTATGATGGGATCATGCAGGCGCTTGAGGAGGGCTATTAGAAATGAGCAGAATCATTTTTGCAACAGGAAATGAAAACAAAATGAAAGAGATCCGCATGATCCTTTCCGATGTAGGCATGGAGATCCTTTCCATGAAAGAGGCGGGTGTAACTGCGGATATCGTAGAAGACGGAACAACCTTTGAAGAAAATGCACTGATCAAGGCGACTGCCATTGGGAAATTATTGCCGGATGATATTGTGCTGGCAGATGATTCGGGACTGGAAATCGACTATTTGAACAAGGAGCCCGGAATTTATTCTGCCCGTTATATGGGCGAGGATACGTCCTATGATATCAAAAACAAAAACCTCATCGACCGTCTGGAGGGAGTGCCGAAGGAAGGCCGCACCGCCCGTTTCGTCTGTGCCATCGCAGCAGCATTGCCGGATGGAAGCACACGCGTTACCAGAGGAACCATAGAAGGATATATCGGATGGGAACCTGCAGGAGAAAACGGATTTGGATACGATCCGATCTTTTATGTGGATGCATACGGCTGTTCTACGGCACAGCTTTCGCCGGAGGAGAAGAACAACGTCAGTCACAGAGGAAATGCGCTTCGGGCAATGCGAGAGGAATTAAAGGCATTATGAAAACAAAGAAAATTTTATTGATCAGCGATACCCATGGGTTTCATGAAAATTTAAAGGAGGTCGTCCGGTTGGAAGCACCCTTTGACCGCGTGCTCCATATGGGGGATACGGAAGGCTGGGATCCCATCATTCAGGAGATCGTGGGCGTGCCTGTAGAGATCGTATCCGGAAATTGTGACTGGGCCAGTGCACTGCCAAGCGAAAAGACTGTCAGCATTAACGGCGTGCGTATTTTTATGACCCACGGCCATGAGTATTATGTAACGACGGGAATGGATGTGCTCCGTGACCGGGCGGCTTCCTGTGGCTGTCAGATCGCATTGTTTGGACATACCCACCGTCCCTTCTTGGAGCAGTGCGGCGGTGTGCTCATCGCCAATCCGGGCAGCATCTCAAGACCGAGACAGCCCGATCATGAGCCGAGTTATGGAGTGCTGACCATTGATGAAACCGGGCTTTTCCAAATTTTTTTAAAAAAGTTAAAAAAATAGGTTGACAAATGGGCTTCGTTGACATATACTTTTACTTGCGTTGCGGCGATGACAGCACGGCACGCAAGAGACACGCGGGTGTAGTTCAATGGTAGAACACCAGCCTTCCAAGCTGGATACGTGGGTT
>CAMBUC010000036.1 GCA_945871045.1 uncultured bacterium | reverse complement strand
GCAGATACCTGTAAGGAACTGTTGTTCAATCAGGAGTTGCCGACTGGATTTGCCAGCAGCAAAAGCCGTTTTTCACTGAAAGAACAGGCAAGTGACAGCGAGATCATGGCTACGGCCATCGGACAGGGAGATACGTTGGTCAGTCCCATGCATATGGCTCTGATCGTTTCCGCGATCCAGAATAAAGGGGTGCTTATGAACCCCTATCTGGTGCAGCGGGTAGAAAATTCCGATGGAACAGAAGTGGAACGCTATGAACCGTCTGTTTATGGAAGGCTTATTAGTGAACAGGAGGCGAAAATCCTCCGCAGCATGATGAAGACGGTGGTAAAGGAAGGAACCGCCCATGGGCTGGCTTCGGACCGCTATACAGCAGCGGGAAAAACAGGATCTGCTGAGTTTGGAACAACCAAGGGTGACAGTCATGCGTGGTTTGTTGGTTATGCAAATGCCAAGGGATATGCACCGGTTGCCATCGCTGTTGTGGTAGAGGGCGCAGGTAATGGCAGCACAGTAAGTGTACCGATTGCAAAGACTGTGTTTGACACGTACTTTAAATAAGAGTATACTAAGATATGATTCTATATTTTTAACCACATCAGGAGGATTTGCAATGATCGAAGCAACAAGTTGTGGTGGTGTGGTAATATTCCGTGGAAAGATACTGTTACTTTATAAAAATTACCGAAACAAATATGAAGGCTGGGTACTTCCGAAAGGCACGGTAGAAAACGGTGAGGAATACAAGGAGACTGCAGCCCGAGAGGTAAAGGAAGAGGCAGGTGTAGAGGCTTCCATCATCAAGTACGTTGGAAAAAGTCAGTATACTTTTAATGTTCCGGAGGATGTGGTGCAGAAAGAAGTGCACTGGTATCTGATGATGGGAGACAGCTATTACAGTAAACCACAACGTGAGGAATTTTTCGTGGATTCCGGTTATTATAAATATCACGAAGCGTATCACCTTTTAAAATTTAACAATGAAAAACAGATTCTGGAAAAAGCCTACAATGAGTATCTGGATCTGAAAAAAAGTAATCTGTGGGGCAGTCATAAGTATTGGTAATTGGAATTATGAGGATAATATATGATATGGTACGATGATTTGTTTCTTGGACAGAGTATTAGTCCACGCAGAAAAAAGCGGATCATTCGAAAAGTGAATAGGAGAAGTGTGTTTGGTGCGGAATATCTGCTGACACTTCCCTCTAATCCGGACAATCTGCTTGATATCATATCGGTTCGGGTTGTGAGACAGCGCTATTATCCGAAAAAAGAAATGGTCGTGATCGGTCTTGCGGGAAATTATGAGGAAGCGGTGCTGCTTGCAGGAGAGATCATCACCAGCGTATACAAGGTTTCCGGCAGTTTTCGCGTGAAAGACTATTTTCAAAAAAGCAGTTCAGACCCCGGAGAGGAAGGGCAGTCATGTTAGGAATCATACTCATGATCCTAAAATGGATCGGATGGTTACTTTTGGGAATTTTCGGCTTCTTGATCTTTTTATTGCTGCTGGTGTTGTTTCTGCCGGTTTCCTACCGTGTATGGGTGAATGGTGATACGACAGAACCGGATCAGTTATCTTACTGCGTAAAGATATTAGGAATACAGATCCTGCCGAAAAAAGAGCGCCGATGGTTACAAAAATTGCACCGGGAGAAAAAAACACCGGACAAGGATGTGTCACCCGACTTGCCCAAAGAGGAGCCCATAGCAGTTCTTCCGGTTCAGCCGGAGGATTCGTCCGAAGAGAACCGGGAAGAAAGATCGCCGGATGCTTCTGCTGACAGTGGCAAACGATCAGCCTGTCCTGGCAAAGAAAAAAAAGAGAAACGCAAAAAAACAGCAAAGAAAAACAACAAGGAAAGTTCCGGAAAAGATATCCGCTTACTGTTTGATCAGTTTCAGAGGGAACTGAAAGACGAGGGAAACCACCGGGCCGTCCGGCATGTGTTTTCGGAGGTGCGATATCTTGTGTCACATTTTGGACCGCGGAAAGTTCAGGCAGATGTCTGTTTTTCGCTGGGGGATCCGTCGTCCACCGGATATGTCACGGCCGTACTCAGTGTCTGTCCGTTCTCTTACGGAAAAAACACAAGGCTCCTTCCGGATTTTGAAACAGATCAGTTCTATCTGAAAGGCTGGCTGGATGTGAAGGGACATGTCCGCGCAGTGCATCTGTTGGTTTCCGGTCTGCGTCTGTTATTTGACAGAGATATTCGGATGATAATAAAAAAAGTATTAAAGAAAAAATAAAAATGCAATTGACATTATAGAAACATGTGCAGGAGGTTTTATCATGGGAGAAAACAATAATTTTCGTTCGACTGTAGAATCATTATTCAAAGGAATGGATAGTTTCATTTCCTCTAAGACGGTAGTAGGTGATGCCATCCATATCGGGGATACCATCATCCTCCCTTTAGTAGATGTTAGTTTTGGCGTTGGTGCAGGTGCCTTTACAAAAGAGAAGGGCAGCAATGCCGGTGGTGGTCTCGGTGGTCGGATTCAGCCTTCTGCCGTACTTGTGATCCAGAACGGCTCCATCCGTCTCGTAAATGTCAAAAATCAGGACGGTATTACAAAGATTCTGGATATGGTTCCGGATTTTGTCGACAAATTTACAAAAAAGCATACGGATACGGTTCCGGAAGAAGTAAAGGAAGAGGCCGGAAAATCTATGAATGATCTTTTGGATGCTTCCGTGAATAAATAAGCGTGATCGGGACGCAATCGGGTCATTACAAAGAATCATAACAGACAGGAAGAGCATATACTAAAGATATAGTATATGCTTCTTTTTTTCCGCTGTCAGATGACGCCGGAAAAGAAACTGCTTTCGGAGGTGAAAGCAATGCGCAGATTGATCGGATATTCGATGTTTTGTATCGCACTGGGGATGCTGGTCACACTTTTTCTGCAAAATACAATATTGATCGTTCTGATCATCGGGGCACTGCTTTTGATCGGATACCAGCTCTTTTGCTGTTAATCAGAATTAAAAAAAGAAGCTGATCACTCAGCTTCTCTTTTTCATCATTTCTTTTCGGATATTGAACTATGCGCGTTCAACTTTTCCTGACTTCAGACATCTAGCACAAACATACATTGTCTGGGTTCCTCCGTTCACTTTGCAACGAACAGACTTGATGTTTGACTTGAACATTCTGTTTGATCTTCTATGAGAGTGGCTCACATTGTTTCCGAAATGAGCGCCTTTTCCACATACTGCACACTTTGCCATGACTTGCACCTCCTTGTCTGGTTCCAAAAGTAGTTTGAAGCCATATTCTTCAAACTCATACTAGGACATTTTATCAGATACATATAGGTATTGCAAGAATAATTTTAAAAAAATTACAAAATAATCAAATATATGTTTATTTTTTTCTTTGGATGGTATAGAATATAAAAGAATATGATGCTATGTATTGTGTGAAACTATGCTTTTTTGTTTTTCGGACATGCATAGTGATCGAATGACGATATGGAGGTTCGACTATGAATGGACAATTAACCAATTCTTTAGGTACTGTTACCATTGATCCGGATGTCATTGCTACTTATGCCGGTTCCGTTGCTGTAGAGTGCTTCGGTATTGTAGGTATGGCCGCAGTGAATATGAAGGATGGCCTGGTGAAACTGTTGAAGAGAGATTATCTCTCACATGGTATTAATGTGACAATAGATGATAAAAATGAGATCAGCATCGATTTTCATGTCATTATTTCTTATGGAGTAAGTATTTTCACTGTTTCAGACAATCTGATCGAGACCGTGAAGTATCGTGTGGAAGAGTTTACCGGCATGAAGATCAAAAAGATCAATATTTCCGTTGAGGGCGTACGAGTAATCGATTAGGAGGATAGATAAGTGGGAACAGAAAAGATAGATGCATCGTTGCTTGCAAAGATGTTTTTGGCGGGTGCAAAAAATCTGGAAGCAAAAAAAGAATGGATCAATGAACTGAATGTTTTTCCGGTGCCGGACGGTGATACCGGAACCAATATGTCTATGACGATTCTTGCTGCCGCAAAGGAAGTGAGCGGTCTTGAGAAAAAAGATATGAAATCCGTGGCAAAGGCAATCTCTTCCGGTTCTCTGCGTGGCGCAAGAGGAAATTCCGGTGTCATCCTGTCACAGTTGTTTCGTGGTTTTACAAAGGTAATCTCGAACTATGAATATATTGACACCGTTGTTCTTGCTGAGGCTTGTGACAAGGCTGTTGAAACTGCTTATAAGGCTGTTATGAAGCCGAAGGAGGGCACCATCCTTACCGTTGCAAAGGGTGCTGCTGACAAGGCCATTGATATGGTAGAAGAGACTTCTGATCTGGAAGTATTTGTGAAAGCGGTGATCGATGAGGCAGAACGCGTTCTGAAAAAAACACCGGATATGCTTCCCGTATTAAAACAGGCCGGTGTTGTGGATTCCGGCGGACAGGGACTGGTTGTGGTCCTTCAGGGTGTCTATGACGCATTGATGGGCAAAGAGATCGATTACAGCAGTTTTGAAAGCGGACAGACAACCGGTGGTATTACAAAAATCTCTGCTGAGACAGAGGCTGAGATCAAGTTCGGTTACTGTACGGAATTTATCATTGTGTTGAAACAGCCCTTAAGTGATGATGAAGTGGCAAAGTACAAGGCATTTTTGACCTCCATCGGAGATTCTATCGTAGTGGTAGCAGATGATGAGATCGTAAAGACCCATGTACATACCAATGATCCGGGACTTGCGATCCAGGAGGCATTGAAGCATGGTTCTCTTAGCAAGATCAAGATCGATAATATGCGTGAAGAACATCAGGAGCGCCTGATCAAGGATGCGCAGAAAGTTGCTGCCGAACAGGAGAAAGTTCTGGAAGAGGCGCCTGTAGAACTCAAGGAAATGGGATTTATCAGTGTTTCCGCCGGAGCAGGATTAAGTGAGATCTTCAGCGGACTTGGCGTGGATGTGATCATTGAGGGCGGACAGACGATGAACCCCAGCACGGATGACATATTAAATGCCATTGACAAAGTTCCTGCAAAGAATGTGTTTGTATTGCCGAACAATAAGAACATTATCCTTGCAGCAAATCAGGCGGCAGATTTGTCTGAGGAGAAAAAGATCCATGTCATCCCCACAAAGACGATCCCTCAGGGTATCACTGCACTGATCAATTATATTCCAGAGCAGAGCGCAGAAGAAAATGCAGCGCGTATGACCGAGGAACTTGGCAACGTAAAGAGTGGACAGATCACTTATGCGGTACGTGACACCGTGATCGATGATAAAGAGATCAAAGAAAATGATTATATGGGTATTGGCGACAGTGGTATTTTAGCGGTAGGTGCCGATATGAACGAAACATTACTGGAGATGGTGGATCAGCTGGTAGATGAAGAGAGCGGCATCATCAGTCTCTACTACGGCGAGGATGTGTCTGAGGAGGATGCACAGGCGTTGGCGGACGAACTTCAGGACAAGTACGAAGATCTGGAAGTGGAAGTAAACGACGGTGGACAGCCGATCTACTATTATATTTTATCTGTGGAGTAATTTTTATGGAACTGACGACACCGATTCGAGAGGTGAAGGGCGTCGGGGAAAAAACTGAAGGACTATTACAAAATATGGGAGTATACACCGTTGGTGATATACTCCTTCATTTTCCCAGAGATTATGTGAAATATCCCCGAGCAGTCGAAATAAATGAATTATCGGATGGAGCACAGGCGGCAGTGATCCTTCGCATTGACAAGCCCGCTGTGATGCGCCGGACCCGTGCGATGACCATTACCGTATTAAAGGGTGAGTGTTGTGATGGAAAATTGGAAGCCATCTGGTTTCGACTTCCCTATATTGCGAAAGGACTGAAAAAAGGAAAAACCGTGATCCTGTATGGAAAAGTCATCTGCAGGAACGGAACCTTTCATATGGAACAGCCGGCCCTTTTTACACCGGAAGATTATACCGCAGTGGAAGAAACCATGCAGCCGGTTTACGGGCTCACCCGGGGCATCACCAATAAGTTTTTGACGAAAACAATTCGCCATGCTTTGGATTCCTGTGACAGTTTTTTTGAATATCTGCCCCTTGATGTGCGTACAAAATATGAACTTGCGGAATATAATTATGCATTGGATCAGGTTCATTTTCCGGATTCCATGGACACCCTGATCTGTGCCCGCAGGCGCCTTGTATTTGATGAATTTTTTTTGTTTTTAATGACCATGCAGCTGCAAAAAAACGGTGAGGAGAAACAACTCAATCCACATCATTTTACAGATCCGAAAATTGTACAGGATTATATTGCAAGGCTGCCCTACGAGTTGACCGGTGCACAGAAACGTACCATTGATGAAGTGCTGTCGGATCTGCGGGGAGAAGTGCTCATGCAGCGTCTGATCCAGGGAGATGTGGGAAGCGGAAAGACGATCGTGGCGTTTCTGTCCATGCTGTATGCATCGGACAGCGGTTATCAGTCTGCGCTCATGGCACCTACAGAAGTGCTTGCAAGACAGCATGAACAGTCTTTTCTGGAATTGTGTGAGCGGTTTGAGATTGAGAAAACCATCGTTCTTTTAACCGGATCCATGACAGCAAAACAAAAACGGGAGGCCCGTGCCCGGATCAAAGAAAACCCGGACGCGCTGATCATAGGTACCCATGCCCTCATTCAGGAGGCAGTGGAATATCAGAACCTTGCCCTTGTGATCACCGATGAACAGCATCGTTTTGGTGTTCGCCAAAGAGAACTGTTTGCCGAGAAAGGGCAGACACCCCATATCCTTGTCATGAGTGCCACGCCGATCCCGCGGACGCTGGCGATCATTTTGTATGGGGATCTTTCTATTTCTGTTATGGATGAGGTGCCTGCCACAAGGCTGCCCATCAAAAACTGTGTGGTTGGAGAGAATTATCGTCCGAAAGCAAATGCTTTTTTGGAAAAGGAGATCCGTGCAGGACATCAGGTGTATATTATCTGTCCGCTGGTGGAAGCATCTGAAAATTACGATGCGAATAATGTGACTGATTATACGGAACAACTGAAGGCATCTTTATCGCCTGATGTCCGTATTTCCTGTCTGCATGGAAAGATGAAAGCAGCAGAGAAAAATCAGATCATGGAAGATTTTAAGGATCACAGGATCGATGTACTTGTTTCTACCACCGTGATTGAAGTCGGTGTCAATGTACCCAACGCAACGGTCATGATGATCGAAAATGCAGATCGTTTCGGACTTGCCCAGCTGCACCAGTTACGGGGCCGCGTGGGGAGAGGAAACGCCCAGTCCTACTGTATTATGATGAATGCCTCTGATTCCGATCGGGCAAAAGAACGTCTGGAGATCCTAAATCGATCAAACGATGGATTTTTCATTGCATCAGAGGATCTGAAACTGCGTGGTCCGGGAGATTTTTTCGGCATCCGTCAATCCGGAGATATGAGTTTTATGATCGCAGATATTTACACCGATGCAAAGGTGCTTCAGCATGCATCGGATGAAGTAAAACGGATCCTTTCGGAAGATCCGGCGCTGCAAATGGAAAAACATGAGAATCTGCGCATAAAAATGAGAGAGATCTTTGAAAGAGGAGAGGTCAGCCTGAGTTTATAAAAAAACGTACGCACACCGCAGTATTTGCAGTGTGCGTACGTTTCTTTTCTTTGATTCACTTTGACAAGTGTTATTTACCTGCCATCTGTTTCTCCTGTGCTTCGATCATCTTCTTAACCATATATCCGCCCACAGAACCGTTCTGCTTAGAGGTAAGATCACCGTTGTAACCATCCTTTAAGGGAACACCAAGTTCACTTGCAACCTCGTATTTGAAACGATTCATGGCTTCCTTTGCCTCGGGGACAGAAGTAGTATTTTTACTTGACATATTGAATTTCCTCCTTGGTAAACGATTTTCATGTTTCTTTTGTATATGATCAACAACTTGTTTGCTGTTGGTACACATAGTATGTGAGGAGAAGATAATAATACACGTAGCAAGTTTTTCTAAATTTTCTAATTTATTCAACAAACAAAATATCCGAAATTTCAGGGTAGATCGTCATGGAATAATTCGTATAATAGACCACAAAACCCGGGGCGGATCCGTTGGGTTTTTTGACATTTTTCCGCTGCAGATAATCAATTTCAATCTTTTCCGCATCACGTCCTTTGGAGTAATATCCGGCAAGGCGGGCGGCTTCTTCAAAGGTGCGGTCAGGCAGTTCTTTCCCTTCTGTTTTTACGATTACATGGGATCCGGGAATTCCTTTTGCATGGAACCACCAGTCGCCGCCGTTTGCGACTTTAAAGGTCAGTTCTTCGTTCTGAAGATTGTTTTTTCCGATATAAATATCAAAGCCATCACTGCTGCGGTAGTGGAAAGGTTTACTCTTTGGTGTTTTTGCGCCTTTTTTTGCAACATGTCTTTTGATAAATCCGCTTTCCACCAGTTCTGCTTTGATGGCAGACAGATCATCCTCCGTCACGGCGATGTCCAAAGCGTTCACGACGGATTCCAGATAGGTGATCTCATCCTGTACTTCGATGGTGAGCTGCTGCAATGCTTCGCAGGTGCGTTTCAGTTTGTTGTATTTCGCAAAGTATTTCTGTGCATTTTCCTGGGCGCTCAACTGATCGTCTAAAGGGATCGTGACCATCTCATTTGTATAATAATTGAGTGCCTCCAGTTTGGTTGCACCTTCCTCCACACCATAGCCGTAAGCCTGTAATAGTTCACCGTAAACTTTGTATTTATCGCGTTTTTCCGTGTCCCGCAGTTGTTTCTGCTGAAGAGACAGTTTTTTGACATCACGTTCTAAGGCCGTGTTGACGATCCGCCTGAGATCAACGGATTTCTGTCGTATACGTGTATACCGGTCCTTGTCGGCATAATAACGCTCCAGAACCGTAGAAATGGAATCAAAGGTTTCCAGCGTATACTCAGAAAAATCACTGTATGTTCTGAGAGCAAATGCACTGAATTCGATCGGTTCAGCGCCTTTTTTGATCATGCAGGGGGTGAATTTCTCATCCTTGATATCTGAGATCAGCCAAAAGAATTCATTTGCAAAATGCAGTTTTTCGTTCTCCGAAAGACTGTCCATATGTGCATCGGCATCGAAACCGGCCCGATGGCATACTTCGTTTGCTACGGTCGGACTGATGCCGGTATAGGTCAGATATAGGGTTTTGGCCAGAGGCAGTGAGCGGCTGCAGGCATCAGAGAGGATCGTGTCCGGTGTTGCCGTGAGGGGATCGCATTTATCCTGTGTATTCGGGATAAAGTAGTCCCGGCCCGGAAGCACCTCCCGCACGGAACTGACAGAAGCGGGAATATGTTTGATACTGTCGATGATCCGGTCCTTCTCATCACAAAAGATGATATTGCTGTGTTTTCCCATCAGTTCCACGATCAGACGTTTTTTTCTTAGATCTCCCATTTCATCCAAATGTTCCACCGAAAAGCAGATAATGCGCTCCAGACCCGGCTGGGTGATATCAGTGATCCGTCCGTTGGCGATGAACTTGCGCAGCAGCATGCAAAAGTTCGGCGCAGTCATGGGGCTGGGTCTGTTGGTGTCTGTCAGATACACAAAGGGCAGGGACGCACTGGCAGAGATGGAGAGCCGGTGCTGGCCGCTGTTACCCTTGATCGTCAAGAGCAGGGCATCACTTTCCGGCTGTGCGATCTTGCTGATGCGCCCGCCTAAAACAGTTTCTTTTAATTCTTTAATTATATTTGCAACGACTATTCCGTCAAAAGCCATGAGAAACGTCCTCCTTAAACATCTTTTCGGATTATTTTAATAGAAATACCAACGAGAAGTCAACAGGGACTGTGTTGGATCGGATAAAACATTTGACGAATGGAGACATTTGACTTATAATAACCATGACTATGCATACCTAGGAGGAGAAACAGGTGATGCATATAGAAATGTTTGCCATGGGGATGGTAATTTCACATAGGTATTGGAGGATTTTATGATTAAAAGCATGACCGGTTTCGGCAGATGCGAGGTGACTGATGAGCAGTGGAAAATGACGGTGGAGATCAAGGCCGTCAATCACCGCTATCTGGATGTCAGCGTCAAAATGCCGAAAAAACTCAGTATTTTTGAAAACTCGATCCGCAGTGTGTTAAAAGAGTATATGGAACGCGGTAAGGTGGATGTATTTGTCTCATATGAGGATCTTTCGGAAAACGGATACGCCTTAAAGTATAACGAAACGCTGGCAGGACAGTATCTGGGATATTTAAAACAGATGGCGGAAACCTTTCATCTGGAAAATGATATCAGAGTCAGCGCGCTTTCACGCTATCCGGAAGTATTTGTGATGGAAGAGGAAGATACAGACGAGAAAGAATTGTGGTCGGTTCTTGAAAAAGCAGTTCGCGGCGCCTGCGAAAAATTCGTAGAAGCCCGGATCGCTGAGGGCGATCATCTGAAAAAAGATCTCATTGACAAACTGGATGCGATGAATACTTACGTGGACTATATCGAGGAGCGGTCTCCCCAGATCATTGCCGAGTATCGGGCCAAATTACAGACAAAGATCAAGGATCTGCTGGCAGATGCACAGATCGATGAGGGCCGTATTGCCACAGAGGTGACATTGTTTGCAGATAAGATCTGTGTAGATGAAGAAATGGTCCGTCTGCGCAGCCATATCAAAGGCATGAAGGATGTCCTGAATGTGGGCGGCAGCGTTGGACGAAAGTTGGATTTTATCGCACAGGAAATGAACCGTGAAGCGAATACGATCCTTTCCAAGTCCAATGATCTGTCTATTTCCGATACAGGGATCAATCTGAAGACCGACATTGAGAAAGTAAGGGAGCAGATACAGAACATTGAGTAATTTTATGAACATCGGATTTGGCAATATCGTCAATGCTGACAAAATCATTGCGATGATCACTCCGGATTCTGCGCCGGCAAAACGCATGGTACAAAAAGCAAAGGAAGAATCCCGGCTCATTGACGCCACCCAGGGACGTCGTACCAGAGCAGTGATATTTACCGAAAATGACCGTGTGATCCTGTCTGCACTTCTTCCGGACACACTCTCGGGCAGGTTGAAGAATTGTGAGAGTCAGACCGATGCATTGACTGCAGAGGCCGTGAGAAAATGAATCAGGAGTGCAAACATCCCATTGCGTCAGCAATTTTCAAGGATTTTTGCATAGCAACTGTAGGGTACTGAGTAGTTGACGGCATAGTTACAGAGGAGGAGTAGCAAAATGGAAACTCAAACAGGTATTTTAACTGTCGTATCCGGCTTTTCCGGTTCCGGAAAAGGAACGCTTATGAAACGGTTATTAGAAAAATATCCTGACAATTATGCGTTGTCTATCTCGGCAACCACACGGGATCCGCGTCCCGGTGAAGTGGACGGCCGGGAATATTTTTTCCGTACAGCAGAAGAATTCAAACAAATGATCGCAGAGGATGAATTATTGGAGTATGCCTGTTATGTCAATAATTATTACGGGACACCGAAGGCCTATGTACAGGAGCAGTTGCGTTGTGGGAAAGACGTCATTCTTGAGATCGAGATGCAGGGCGCGTTAAAGATCAAAGAAAAATATCCGGATACCGTGCTGATGTTTGTCACCCCACCCAGTTTTGAAGAACTGGAACGTCGTCTGGTGGGACGGGGCACCGAAACCGCGGAAGTTGTGCGCGAAAGACTCTGTCGCGCGGGTGAAGAATGTGCCGGTGTAGAAGCCTACGATTATCTGATCATCAATGATGAACTGGAAACATGCGTTGAACAGGTTCATTCCATTTTGCTGAATGAGCATACAAGAATACTCAGAAACGAAACATTTATCAATAAAATGAAAACAGAATTAGCAAAGTATGCGAAAGGAGAACAATCATGATCCATCCGTCTTATGTAGAACTGATGAAAGTTGTAAATAATACCACAGAGGTAGGAGAGGAGCCGGTTGTCAACAGCCGTTATTCAATTGTTATCGCTGCCGCAAAGCGTGCGCGTCAGTTGATCGCCGGTGATGAGCCGTTAATTCCTCATGCAAACGGAAAAAAATCTCTTTCAACTGCGGTTCAGGAGATCTACGAAGGAAAAGTAAAGATCCTTGGTGAAGATGACAGTGCAGACAAGATCACTGCATCTGAACCTATCGTAACAGAACCCATTACAGAACAGACCGGGGCAGAGTTAACTGATTCAGTAGAATAATTTGAGAGTTTGGAGCCGGAGCAGCACAGTTTCGGCTTTTTCCTTTCTAATCAAACAGTAATACAGGAGTATGCATGAATATTTTATTTATTTCACTGGGCTGCGATAAAAATCTGGTAGATTCCGAATACATGATCGGAATGTTACATGCCGCAGGGTACACGATCACCGATGATGAAAACGATGCGGATGTGATCGTTGTAAATTCCTGCTGCTTTATCGGCGATGCAAAAGAAGAAAGCATTCAGACGATCCTTTCCATGGCACGTCTCAAGGAAACCGGAAAGTTAAAATCATTGATCGTCACCGGTTGTCTGGCACAGCGCTATCAGGACGAAGTGTTAGCCGAAATGCCTGAAGTAGATGCGGTGCTTGGGACCAATGCCTATGATGCCATTGTTGAAGCGGTTGAAAGCAGCCTGAAAGGCAGTGTCTATAAGAATTATCATTCCTTGGAAGGGCTTCCGGATATGCATGACAAAAAGCGTCTGGTGACCACCGGCGGGCATTATGCATATCTGAAGATTGCAGAAGGATGTGATAAGCATTGCACCTACTGCGTCATACCTTCCATTCGCGGC